>NZ_JUEI01000027.1:0-128658 GCF_000802655.2 Paenibacillus sp. IHB B 3415
GCAGGAACAGCAACACCGGAGTGCCGGGGTGCCGCCGTTTGACGGCGGCCAGCAGCAGCGGCCGGTTATCAATCTGAATCAGTTCAAAGGGTTCTGCCGCCTCCAGATATCCGAGAACCGCGCTGCGGTACCGGGCAGGGGTGCCGGAAGGAAGGCGGATGAACCTGACCTGCTCTATTTCGTCAGTGTCCGGGAGTCCCGGCGATCTCCGGCTCACTATAGTTACCTTGTGCCTTCGGGCAAGCCGCCGTGCAATATTCCAGATGCAGATCTCTACAGAGCCATCCCCTGGAACCGGGAACTGTTCGGGTGCAATGATGCAGATACGCATAGTGAATGCCTCCTCCCGCCGCATGATGATGGTCTTCTTTAACTACCATATGCGCCCGTACGGGTGGAAGATACAGGACAGGCAGGAGTTCAAGTGCCGATTTGCTTATGGGTAGCGGTAATAATCGCTGCAATCTTCTGCTCCAGCTCAATAATCTTCAGCTTGCTGGCTGCAATTTGCCGGTAGCCGGAGACCATTGAGGATAGGGATTGGCCGGCCAGGACGGAGTTCTGCTTCCGGACCGCAGATTTGAAATCGCTCCAGTCTGCGGTAAGCCGTTTGTTTAATGCGGAGGCTGCACTTTTTTGGGTTTTCATTGAAATTTGCGCATAGTCCATTCCGGCCAGAATCTTGCGGGCGGCGGCAACCCGCTTGGTGCGTGTATCCTTGGCAGCCTTGAGCAGGGCCTCCTTGTCGCGTATCTCCTGGCGGGCCAGCTGTACAAGGAGCTTCATTGCCTCGGACTGGGCCTTCAGTACGGAATTCAGCGTCTTGTCCTTCAGCCCTTTGAGCAGGGAAATCCGTTTGTTGAGTGTGCTGTATTGATCGAACAGCGGCTGGTAGCGTTCCTTGGCGCTGCTGACAGCTGCGGTAAGACGGGCTACGGAAGCCTGGTCTATATTCTTGATGGCCTCCCGGACAACAATCAGCGCCTCTGCATTCTGATCATGAAGCGCTCTAATCTGTACCTCCCGGCTGTCATATTGGGCTGACAGGAGGGATAACTCGCTGTACTGGCTCTTCAGCCGGACGCGGACAGTACTATCTGCCGCTGCCGCTGTAAGATCAAAAGACGCCTGAACCGATGCGGTTATTACCGTCGGAGATGCAGAAGCAGACCCGGCCAGAGTGGCCAGGGCAATCAGCAGGGAGAGCAGCGTTAAGGCGTTCCTGCACAGATTCCTCATTAATATTCCTCCTCTTGTTTCCGTGTCCCGATAATGCACGCAAAAAAGCACCCGCAGTAAAGGCCAATAGGCCTCTATTACGGGTGCTTCCAGCGTAATGAGTCACGGTTATATAATTACCTTTTAATATAGGGCGCACTTCTGGAATAGTCAATATTTACAATTTGAATTTTCCTGATCCAATGGGGGCTTCACGTTTCATTCCCTGCTACTCTTATCGTATACTGTGAAATATAGAAGGACAAGCGAAGACAACAGAGAGTCTGCAGAAGCGCCGGCTCGAGATGAAGGAGGCCTTGTTTAATGGATAACTTGGCAGAGAATAGAACCATTCTGGATCAAGCGTTCCTGATGTCTCCAGTGGGGATGGCCGTGCTGTCTTCTGAAGGAGGCCGCTGGGTCATGGTTAACCCTGCTTTTTGCACGATGCTTGGCTGCAGTGAACCGGAGTTTCTCGCGGGCGCTTTATCGGGGACAGGCCGGGTCCGGCCGGAAGAGCAGCGGGGATTCTCTTTACCCGAAATCATGAAGGAGCTATCGCAGACAAACGGGCAGCCCCTTGTGAAAGAGCTGCGTTTCCCGGGCAGCGGCGGGCGGCCGTTCTGGCTCTCCCTTACGTTTGTTCCGGCAGAAGCAGGACGGATAGACCGGAATATTATTGTATATGCACAGGATGTTACGGACCGCAAGATTGCTGACCAGCTGACAGTAGACAGCCGCGATCTGTACAACTTATTTATAAAAGATGATCAGAGCATGATTTCCTTCTCGCTGCCGGACGGGACGTTAAGCTTTATTTCCCCCTCCTCCTTCCCGCAGATCGGGTATCTGCCGGAGGAGATGATCGGAAGAAACCGGACAGAATTCTATCATCCGGATGATATTGACGGGATCAGCAGCTCCAACGGCCTGTTGAAGAATGATACTTACAGCCGCCGGTTACGTCACAAGGACGGGCATTATTTGTGGTTTGAGATGTCTTTTCATGAAATCCGGGGTGAGAACGGCGAAATTACACGAATTATGGGAATCGGGCGTAATGTGACCCGGCGTAAGCAGAGCGAGGAAGCGCTCGCCATCGCCCAGAGGGTAGCCAGAATTGGTTCGTGGGGCTGGGATTTGACCAAGGGGAAGCTGTCATTCTCGGAAGAGGTGCGGCGTATTCTGCAGAATGCTGTCGGGAATGAGAATGTGGATTATGAAGCTTTCATGGCTCTGGTTCATCCGGAGGATTTCTCTCTCCTGCAAGCTGCTGTAGAGCGTGCTGTAATCAAGGGGGAGTCCGGTGACACGTCTTACCGGCTGATTCTGCCGAATGGAGATATCCTGGCTGTACACATCCAGTGGGATGTAACCTTCGGACCGGGCGGCCAGCCGGTTCAGCTGATCGGCATGATGCAGGATATTACCGAGCGGATGCAGATGGAGCGGCTGCTGCGGGAGAGCGAACGCAATTTCCGCCTGATGTCGGAGAATTCGCTCGATCTGATTTCCCGCCACGCCATCAAGGACAGCATCTTCCTGTACTGCTCACCGGCCATTCGATCGCTGCTCGGTTATGAGCCTGAAGAGATGATCGGTACCAGCGCCTATCATTATTTGCATCCGGATGATCTGGAGATGATGAGAGCGATTATGGCTGAAAGCGAGATCTCCGGGTTTATCCGGCCGGTCTCCTACCGCTATCGCCATAAGAACGGCAGCTACATCTGGTTTGAGACGAACAGCCGTTATATTTTTGATGAGCAGGGTCAAGCGGTGGAGATTATTGCTGTCGGCCGGAATATTACAGAACGCAAAGAGTTCGACTCGAAGCTGCAGGAGAGCGAGCAGCGCTACAAATCGTTGTTCGAGTATAATCCTTCCGCGGTATATTCCATGAATCTGCAGGGTGAATATCTCACGGCCAATCCCTATTTGGAGGAGCTTAGCGGGTACTCGCTGGACGAATTGCTGGGTAATTACTTCGGACCGTTCGTGGCGGATAAGGATATCGGGAAGACGATGCATCATTTCACTCTGGCTACCCAAGGCATTCCCCAGAGCTATGACCTTACGCTGATTCATAAGGATGGCCATCTGGTGGAGATTAACACGACCAATATTCCTATTATTGTGGACAAACAGGTTGTAGGTGTATATGGAATATCCCGCGACATTACGGACCGTATCCGTTACACCGAGCAGATTGAGAAGCTGGGCAATGACTACACTTTGATCCTGAATGCGGTCTCCGAAGGGATATTCGGTCTGGATACCGAGGGGAAAGTAACCTTTATTAATCCCGCCGGGGCACAGATGCTGGGCTTTGAATATGGAGAGATCACAGGCCATCCTTACCTGGACCACCTTCAACAGACGGCGCTGGACGGCATTCATTACCGGCCGGAGGAATCGCCGCTGATGCGGGCGGTGCGGGCAGGGGAATCTCATCAGAGCAAAGATGCGGTGTTGTGGCGCAAGGACGGCTCCAGCTTTCTGGCCGAATATCAGGTTACCCCTCTGTTTGACAAGGGCGAGCGCAAGGGAGCGGTAGTTGTCTTCCGTGACATTACCGATGAGAAGGAGATTATTAGAGCGAAGGAGCTGGCAGAGAAAGCAGACCAGGCCAAATCGGAATTCCTCGCCATCATGAGCCATGAACTGCGGACGCCGATGAACGGAATTATGGGGATGACAGATCTGCTCACAGAGACGGAGCTTAATGAGGAGCAGCGGGGATATGCTGAGATCATTAGCGACAGCAGCGCGTCCCTGTTATATATTCTTAATGAAATTCTGGATTTCAGCAAAATAGAAGCCGGTAAAATGACGCTTACTTATGAGCCGGTCAGCCTGGAAGGACTGCTTGAAAGCGTAACGGAGCTGTTCACGCCCAAAGCCCGGGAGAAGGGCATTGAACTCTCCTGCCATAGGGCTCATGATGTGCCGGAGCTGATTATGGGCGATGCCGCCCGCCTGCGCCAGGTGCTGGTGAACCTCGTCAGCAATGCGGTCAAATTCACGGAGAAGGGCCAAGTCTCTATCCATCTCGGTACGGAATACTGCCGGGACCGCAGGAAGCTGATATTGAAATTCAGTGTGCTGGATACAGGAATCGGAATTTCGCCGGAGAAACAGCCGCTGTTGTTCCAGTCCTTCTCCCAGCTTCATCCGTCCATCAACCGCAAATATGGGGGAACCGGACTGGGCCTCGCGATCTGCAAACGGCTGGTTGAGCTGATGGGCGGAGCGATCACAGTGGAGAGCGTTGAAGGAGAAGGCTCGGATTTCTATTTCACACTGCCTATAGATATTGACATCGATCCTGATGGAGGGGGGGCGGAATCAAACGATTCTGCTGACTCCGATCAGCATGTATCTGTACCGGTTACCCCGGCAGATCAAGGGGGATCAGCCGGAAGCAGCCTTGAGCCTGAGGCTGCCGGCAAGGAACTGCTGCTTCCTGCGCAAGGGGGGCTGCCTGCTGCCAAATTCGGACCTGTGCGCATTCTGATCGCGGAGGATCATCCGGTTAATCAGAAGCTGCTGCTGACCATGCTCCGTACAAGAGGATATACTGCTGACCTCGTAGACAACGGCAGCGGGGCGCTGCAGGCTGTGCTCCGCAAGCCGTATGATCTTGTATTTATGGATGTGCAAATGCCGGTGATGAGCGGCCTGACGGCTACGGCCAGAATCCGCCAGCAGGCTCCTCCGGATCATCAGCCTTATATCACGGCAGTGACAGCCTATGCCAGGGATGAGGACAGGGAACGCTGTTACGCGGTCGGTATGGATGACTTTGTCAGCAAGCCGTTCCTGACCACGGATATTGAACGTGTATTGCAGCAATGCCGGAATAGGGTATCCCTATGAGCGGACAGCCGTCCAGGCGGCAGTTGAAGGCGGAACCGTATACGCAGTGGGAAGCGGGAGTAGCCTCCCCCGCCTCAGCCTGCGGTCCGGCAACTATGGCCGCGCTTATGGAATATTGGCACACGCGTATGGGCAGGCTGTTTATTCCGGGGGCCGGTCATTTTGATTCCAAAGCAGCACATATCAATTACATATACACTCATCATGGCGGAACACCTTGGGGGATGAGTGTGCGCAGCTTCGCCAAAGGTCTCCGGGCCTACATCAGCCATGCTGCTCCGCGCGGGAAAGATAGCTCCAGACTGCTTACGGTATCCGTATTTAATGATATTGCAAAATACAAAGCCGAGATCGATGCCTCGCGGCCTGTAGCGCTTAAATTTGATAAATGGTTCAGCCTCCGCTGGCGGGGAAGTTATGTCTATGATTATCATTGGGTGCTTGGAATCGGTTATGAGGATAACGCTGATGGCACATGTACGCTGGTTGTCCATGACAATGGGGTACGGCATCCGGGCCGCGGGCATATTCCCGGCCGGGAGCGGCGCATTTCATATACAGCGAATCAGGCAATCCTTACAATGGTGGCGCTTAACATAGCGGAATCCTCAGAGGCACCTTAACCGCATAAGGAAGGGCTAACCTGCCGGCTGGGGTGCATGACGGGACAGCTGAGAGGTCTGACCTTCCGGTACTGCATAATACAAACGTTTGCACAAAACGTAAGACTAGGATAAAATTCCATTTATGAAGAATGGATTTAGTGTAACTCCCAGTATAAGCAGACGTATATTTTAATAAAGGGTAAAGGAGGCGGGGGCCTTGTCCGTACAAAAGGAAATGAAGGAACCAATCTATTATGGCGATCCGGCGGCTACCAGCGGTATATCCGTGTTTGACCGGGAATTTGATGAACTGTTCAGCTACGACGGGAGCGATCTTGGCTTGAGCTATTCAGTGACCGGCTCGGCGTTCTGTTTATGGGCGCCTACCGCCCAGGAAGCAGAGCTTGTGCTCTATGAAACATGGCAGGAGGCAGCCGGACAGCATATTCCTATGATCCGGGATGTCCGGGGAACCTGGAGAATCACCGTTCCCGGTGATCTGAACGGGAAATTCTACACCTACCGTGTGCGGCTGGGCGATTTGTGGAATGAAGCAGCAGATCCCTACGCCCGTGCTGTCGGCGTGAATGGTGACAGAGGTGCGGTTCTTGATATGCGCAAGACAGATCCTGAGCATTGGACGCAGGATCAGCCGCCGCTGGATGATCCTGTTGATGCGGTGATCTATGAGCTTCATCTGCGAGACCTGTCAATGCATCCCGCCAGCGGGATTACGCATAAAGGACAATATTTAGGCCTGGCAGAAGCCGGGACGCGCGGCCCTGAAGGGATTCCGACCGGCCTTGACCATATTGCCGCCCTTGGGGTGACTCATGTGCAGCTGCTCCCTGTCTACGATTATGCTACGGAGAGCGTAGATGAGACCCGGCTGGATCAGCCGCATTATAACTGGGGATATGATCCCAAGAACTATAATGTGCCTGAAGGCTCCTATGCTACAGACCCGTATCTGCCGGGCCTGCGCATCAAGGAGCTGAAGACTATGATACAGGCGCTGCATGACCGCGGCCTTCGTGTCATAATGGATGTTGTTTACAATCATGTCTATGACGGGTTCCGCGTGAATTTTACCAAGCTGGTTCCCGGCTATTATCTGCGCTATAAAGCGGACGGCCGGCTGTCCAACGGCTCCGGCTGCGGTAACGACACCGCTTCTGAACGGAAGATGATGTCACGTTTCATCGTGGAGTCGGTAGTCTACTGGGCTGAAGAATATCATATCGACGGCTTCCGCTTCGATCTGATGGGCTTGCTTGATATTAGCACCATGACAGAAATCCGCCGCCGGCTCGATGAGCTTGATCCTTCCCTGATGACTATAGGGGAGGGCTGGGTGATGGATACGGAGCTGGCAGAGGATCTCCGCGCCAACCAGCGCCATGCCAATGAGCTGCCGGGCATCGGACATTTCAACGACGGTTACCGCGATGCGGTCAAAGGTAATATTTTTCTGCATGACCAGAAAGGCTTCATTAGCGGCGGTAGCGGCTTTGAACGGAATGTGAAGGCCGGGATTGCCGGAGGGATCTACTACGGGCCGGGCCTCGGGCAATACGCCCAGGAGCCGCAGCAAAGTGTTAACTATGTGGAGTGCCATGACAACCACACGTTATGGGATAAGCTTCTGCTGTCTACCGGAGGGATAACGGATGAACAGCGCCGCGCCATGCACCGCTTGGCCTCAGCGATGATCCTGACCAGCCAGGGGATTCCCTTCATCCATGCCGGGCAGGAGTTCTTGCGGACCAAGGACGAGATCGAGAACAGCTATAAATCGCCAGTGGAGTACAACTGGCTGGACTGGGAACGCTGCGCCGCTCATGCGGAATCTGTAGATTACATGAAGCGGCTGATTGCGCTGCGCGCGGCACGTCCGGCCTTCCGGCTGCGGACCGCCGATGAAATCCGTGACCATCTGGTCTTCGAGGAGTCTCCGGCGCATTCGGTTGCCTTCTCGCTAAGAGATCATGCCGGGGGAGATTCCGCACAGCATCTCTACGTCCTGTACAATGCCAATCCGGATGGAGCCGTTCTTGAGCTGCCCATGCTGGGGGAATGGACGGTTCTGTTCGGCGAGGAGCATGCGGGGCAGCTGGACAACGGAATTTTAGCGGCTAGAGGCATTGGAATGGTTGTACTGGCTGTGCTGTAAGTGAATTGTTCTACAAATAAACCGGATAAGGCGCAGGCGCTTCCCTTGGGATGCCCTGGCCTTATTTGAGTTTAACTTTATAGAAATGAATGACAATAATACTAAGTTAGTTCGCAGCCTCATATAACCTATTGCAGAAAGAGGAATAATCTGGAGCGGAATTTAGCGGGTAATTCATAATTTTTTTAATTAACATTTCAGTGAGGTCCTGCTCTAAATCATCTTGTTCATTAATAGAAGCCGTAAGGCTAACCTTCTGAATAACCGGTTTGAATCGGATAATAATCTGATGCAGTGCCTCCAGATCTCCTGCTTGTGCCTGTGCAACCATGTTCAACAGCGGGTCTTCTCTGTTTGATTTCATTGGACTTGTAAACCGAGCCGGAGAGTATTCAATGCCTTATTGCGGGTGCTGCCGACAGCTTGGGGGCTGATTCCAAGAATTTTAGCGATCTCGTTGTCCTGATAACCCATAACATAACGAAGTGTTGTTATACTTTGCTGATTACTAGTGAGCATTGAATATAACTCTGCTAATTTCTCGTTGTTAATGGAATCTTGGAAGCCTAATGACTTATTTATGGAGTGTTCTGAGGGAAGGGTATGCTGTTTGCTCATTAACAAATCCCCCAAAGTTTGTTCTCCTTCATCAGAAACTACTTGGTCAAAGATTAACAGATTGCGTCTCCTATATTTTTGATTCCTGCGCATCTGGTCTATAGCATGGAATTTTATAATAGAGTTCATAAATTTAGCAAAGCGGAATTCGAAATAATGTCCTCTGAAAGCTGCCTCGAGCTGTTTCCCGGACCGTTCGTTACCTTTGAGTTGTCTCACAAGTAGAATTCGGTGGAATTCTGACTCAAAAAAAGACTGAATGACCTTGTCCTTAAATAAAATGGGATTTTTTTGTCTATATTCTTGAAAAAATAGTAGTATGTCTTCCCTTTCAATTGGATTCATGGCTGTCCCTCCTAAAATATTGGTTTTATTACATAAGCTAAACTGAAGAGTGGTAGATTGTGGAATGAATTGCAAAGCTTTTGAGTTCAGCTCATAGGTTATAGAATGTGAAACATTAATATAGTGACAACTTTATACGCCCAGTTCCCAGATTTTTTGGGTAGAATCCTCCGTGAAACTAGTGAACCCTGGTTTTCGGGCGGGAGCCATGTGATTATGAAAAAATTCACAAGTGGTTGTTTTTTGAGCTTTTCCTTTCACTTTGTATGATGTAACGATAATTAAGACATGGGATCCGGGAACCCATGATCTTAATCCCGGCGTTAACAATGAGGAAGGAATGATCCGATATGGCGGCAGGACACAATAATGTTGCAGCTGTAGGCACGGCAAACTCAAATTCGATATATGGAACTAATTTTTTAGGGGTGTACAGTCAGGGAAGTACGCATGCTCAGGTAGCTGTTCTCAAAGCAAACCTGAGGCAGTACCGGAGCATTACCCCATCTTATTTATGGACAAGTACCCCCTCTCTTGAAGGAAATACCAGCAATACATTCGATGCAGCGACAACTGCAAATCTTAAGGTATTCCAGAGTAACTCTGGCTTGACGGCAGATGGGAGCTACGGTGCAGGTTCCCGCAATGCGATGCATGCATCTATCGGAGTTTCACCAAGGGGGTGGGTCCGGATTTTTAAGTCAACGTCTGGCTATATAAACTATAATGACACGGTAGTTGGATTGGCCAATGATGCAACGTATAAGCTGGACCACGCATGGTGCACGAGCAGCTGCCGGGATACCTTATACAGTATCGGCTATGCCTTTTATTCCACTTATAGTAAATTAATAGAAGTGAATGACGGAAGTCTGATGGACGGAGCGGATACACCTGAGCACAGTACCCATCAAACCGGGCGGGAAGTTGATATAAGAAATGCAGGTTTGACTGCTGCCGAGGCTAAAAAGTTTTTGGAAATTTGCGTAGCTAATGCTAATGTCAGCAGAGTTATTTACTATACCAACCATGGTTTGACCTCTAGTAAAATCTATATCCGTGCTGATCATGCTGATCATTTCCATGTAGACACGGTTAATTAATTCAGACAAGACCCAGGTTGTTATGCCTGGGTTTTTCTTGTAAATTGTTTACAATAAAAGGCAAAGTGATGGTATTATTGAACTAGATAAAGGCCAAAGGAGGTAACTCTATGCGTATACTCTTCAGAATATGCAGCATGCTGTCACTCGCCGCCCTGATCAGTTGTTCCAGCTCCGGACAGCCCGCCCGGAGCGAAACATTAGCTTCTTCCGCACCTATTGCTACCACTGAACAAACCCCTCCGGCAGAAGTCTCTGAGGCAACCGGGCAGCAGGTGGGAATCGTACAGCCCCTGGTAACAACGATTCCCAAGACCAAGCTGATTAAGAACTTAACCTATACCGGTGGTGAGAAGAAACTTACTATTCAGGGACAAGAATATCCGTCGGCATTTGTGGAAATTGACTTGCATCCTTACGGATTCTATATACCGGATACTATGCAGGAATTCGTTTATGAAGATGGCTCTGAGATTGGACTTAACAAGTCGGAGTTCATTGCCATGAGTGAGGTGGATCGTCTGGTACACCCTGACAATCCACATGAATCGCTTAAATTTGGCGGGGAGATCCTTTTTCAAGACAAGGACCTAATGCAGTATGAGGAATACATTGGCAGCGCAGGTGATGGCGGAGGAGGTACGCGGGTAGACGGTTTTGTATTAAAGCATGACAATACACCAGACATGCTGCTGTACTTTCTGTATTTCAATAGAAATAAGGAGAAGGTGCTTCCGGTTTTTCTGGAAGTGGCAAGAAACATTAAATACATTGAACAGAAGCCGGGATCTTAACTTCGTATTCATGTTAAGCGAATCTTTCGGGAGCAAAGGAACATGCTGTAAGGAAGCGTGTTCCTTTGCTTTTTAATTTAAAATTTTCTCGGGATAAAAACTACTTCATCTGTCGTAGTAATTATGCTACAATGAACATAATTACTACGACAGATGAAGTATGGGAGGCAGGCAATTGATCAGCAGTGACGTTATCCGGGGATACAACGATACTATGATCCTCTACATGCTTCTGGACGGGGAGTCTTATGGCTATGAGATTTCCAAGAATATACGGAGGCTTTCGGAAGAGAAATACATTATGAAGGAAACCACGCTCTATTCCGCATTCACCCGGCTGGAGAAGAACGGATATATCGATTCATTTTATCTGGATGAGACTTTTGGGAAAAGACGTACTTATTACCGTATCACCCCGCAGGGCCTGGCCTATTACCGCGCCAAATGCGAGGAATGGCAAGTCACGCAAGAAGTCATCAACAAATTCATAAAGGAGCTGTGATGAACTTGGATACAATCATAGGTTATCTGAACAATATGTTCGCTTCTCTGCCCAGAACGGAACAGATGCATAAGCTGAAGCAGGAGCTGCTTGGCAACATGGAGGAGAAATATCACGAGCTGAAGGATGACGGGAAGTCGGAGAATGAGGCGGTGGGCATCGTCATTTCCGAATTCGGGAACATTGATGAGCTGGTCAGCGAGCTGGGGATCGGGGAGCACCCTAAGGAAGAGCTGCTTCCAATGCTTACTGAAATGGAGACGGAGGAATTCATCGCTGCCAAAAGGAGATCAGGGCTGCTTATAGGGCTGGGCACAGGGCTGATTATGGTGGGCGCCGGCCTGCTCATTCTGATTGCGAGTCTTGGGGAGAACGGGTTTATGAGATCTGTCTTTTCGGAGGATGCGATGAGCATGATCGGGGTAGGCTTTCTGTTAGTTCTGCTGGTTCCGGCTATTGCGATGTTTATTTACAGCGGCATGCGAATGGAAAAGTATAAATATTTGGAGTCCGGATTCAGTTTGCCTTACCATCTGCAGGCTGAGGTTGAGCGGAAACAGTCCGGTTTTGCTGCAACCTATATGCTGTCGCTCATCATGGGAGTCAGCTTGTGCGTATTATCGCCAATTGCTATTTTTGTAGCTTCAGCCTTTGGGGATGATGCCTCCTCGTATGGGGTTGTGGTGCTGCTGGCCGTTGTGGCTGTAGCTGTATTCCTCTTTGTCTATTACGGAAATATCCGGGGAGCGTATCAGATGCTGCTGAAGACCGGGGATTTCAGTAAAGAAAAGAAGGAAGAGGACCGGGTCATCGGTGCAGTAGCCTCCATCGTCTGGCCGCTGGTTACCTGCGTCTTTCTGGTCAGCGGGTTTGTGTACGATCAGTGGCACATCAACTGGATCGTGTTTCCTGTAACAGGGATTCTGTTCGGGGTATTCAGCTCTGCTTACAATATTCTCAAGGGAAAAGATACAGCCTGAGTTCCGGGTCTGTGCCGTTTGCTGTAAAAGGTGACATTGCTCATGTTCCCGCCTGGCGGATAGATGATAATATGAAGGCATTTATTCCCCGTATTACAACCGTGCAAGAGCCTGTACCGGGGTGATTCCATACCCCTGTGCAGCCTCATGCTTCGCTGCTTTACAGTGACAGAATAACGGCCGGCGACAGAAGAGTAGGTTTCTTTTTGGAGCCGAATGTGGGCATGAATGCCGCTTTTTATAGTTTCGGCGGCCAATCAGAGAGACTCGGAGGAGACAGGAATGGGTAAAGCAACCGGATTTTTAGAATATCAGCGGCGTACGCCTGCTGAGTGCGAGCCTTTGGAACGGATTAAGAATTGGAATGAGTTTTCGGTGCCGCTGGAGGAAGATCAGCTGCGGGAGCAAGGTGCCCGCTGCATGGATTGCGGAACACCATTCTGTCATGTAGGACGTCTGCTGAGCGGAATGGCCAGCGGCTGCCCGCTGCATAACCTGATTCCGGAATGGAATGACATGGTATACCGCGGCAACTGGCAGGTTGCGCTGAAACGGCTGCATAAGACTAATAATTTCCCTGAATTTACAGGACGCGTCTGCCCTTCGCCTTGTGAAGGTGCTTGTACTGTCGGGAAGAACGGCGATCCGGTAACGATTAAATCCATTGAGAAGTCGATTGTAGATAGAGGTTTTGCCGAAGGCTGGATTGTACCTGAGCCGCCGCTTACCCGTACGGGTAAAAAGGTTGCGGTCGTCGGCTCCGGACCTGCGGGGCTTGCCTGTGCAGCGCAGCTTAACAAGGCGGGACACACGGTGACGGTATATGAGCGGGCGGACCGGATTGGCGGTCTGTTGACCTACGGCATTCCGAACATGAAGCTGGATAAGAAGAAGGTTCAGCGCCGGGTGGATCTGCTGACAGCGGAGGGAATTACCTTCATAACCCGGACCGAGATCGGCAGGGATATCCCCGCAGCTCAGCTGCAGGAGGAGCATGATGCCGTAGTTCTCTGCGGCGGATCTACCAAGGCGCGGGAGCTTCCGCTGGAAGGCCGGGAGCTACGGGGCATCCATCAGGCGATGGAGTTCCTCACCCTGAACACGAAGAGCCTGCTGGATTCCGGGCTGGCTGACGGTGAATATCTGTCGGCGGCGGGCAAGGATGTTGTTGTTATCGGCGGAGGCGATACAGGTACGGACTGTGTAGCTACCTCTATCCGCCATGGTTGTCGAAGCGTTATCCAGCTCGAGATTATGCCACAGTCACCGCTAACCCGCCAGCCGGGCAATCCTTGGCCGGAGTGGCCGAAGGTGCTGAAGGTGGACTACGGGCAGCAGGAGGCCGCTTCCCTATATGAAGAAGATCCGCGCCGCTATCTTGTGAACACCAAGCGCTTTGCCGGCGACGAGAATGGACATGTGCAGGAGCTGCACACCGTGCGCATTGAATGGAAGCGTACTGAGGACGGCCGGATGATACCGGTTGAAGTACCGGGCAGTGAAGAGGTTATCCAGGCGCAGCTGGTGCTGCTGGCGCTGGGCTTCACCGGACCGGAGGAAACGGTACTTGGACAGCTTGGTGTAGAGCGCGATGAGCGTTCCAATGTTAAGGCTGAATTTGGCGCGCAGGCCACGAGTGTGGCGGGTGTCTTCACGGCCGGCGACATGCGGCGCGGCCAGAGCCTAGTGGTCTGGGCAATTAACGAGGGGCGGCAGGCTGCCCGTGAAGTGGACCGCTTCCTGACGGGCTCGTCCAACCTGCCATGAGAAGCTTTTAGATATACGGAGTAAGCGGAGTTAACAGCAGGGCGCCCGCCGGGGCGTCTTGCTTTGCGTTAACAGGACGGTGGCGTTTACAATGGATGCATGGAATTACCCCACCCCTCCTGTTTGATTCGTTGCTGGCAGAACCAGAACCGGAGAACTTTAAGTTCACATTGCACAGGCGTAATTGTTGTACGTATTGCAACTTTGATTGGGCGATACCGGGGTGTTTGGGAGGATTGTTGTATGAAATACAGCAATTATCCCGCAAAGCCGCCTGGAGAAGGAGAGTTGCTGTATTTCGTACAACAATTATGGATTAGAGCCGGGAATATGAGGAGAATGTTGTATTTCGTGCAGGATTATATAAAGCTATAGTAAAAAGAAAGAATCGTAGGAACTGTAACAGCGGTAACGTATGCCTGAAGGCTCGTTATGTACAGTATAAATAGTTACCGAATCCACCACCAACAGTGGGTAGTCCAAAAATTCCTGTGGCAGCAGAGGCTGGGATTTCAAAAAATTCACCATATCACCATAGAAGAGACTGAAGCTCAGAGTGGAACTGAGGATGTACCCGGAAATTATTAAGCTCAAGCTATATAACGGAGAGGAAGAACAAAGATGAAACTGATGTTTATTTCCGATATTCACGGGTCGCTGTACTGGCTGGAGCAGGCATTGGCCAAGGCGGAGGAGGAGCAGCCGCACACGCTGGTTATTCTGGGAGACTTCCTGTATCACGGGCCGAGAAATCCGCTGCCGGAGGGTTATAATCCACAGGGGGTCGCCGACAAGCTGAATGCTTACCGTAAATCGCTGGTTGCCGTGAGAGGTAACTGTGATGCTGAAGTAGACCAGATGCTGCTGCAGTTCCCGATGATGGGCGACTACGTAATGATTCTCCATGAGGGCCGGAAGATTTATGCTACGCACGGGCATGGATTCAGCATTGATAACTTGCCGGCGCTGTCCCCGCAGGATGTGTTCATCCAGGGACATACGCATCTGCCGGTGGCGGATGTGAAGGAGGGTATTGTTGTGCTTAACCCCGGATCGATCTCCCTGCCCAAAGAGAACAATCCCAATTCTTACGGAATCCTGGACAATGGTGAATTCAGCATCAAGGATTTCGCCGGCAATGTCATTAAGCATATTACACTGTAAAATAGCAGCATAACGCTGATCCCTCTGGATATTTCCAGGGGGATTATTGCGGTCCGGCAATTGAGCACACAGGCATATTATTGTATGATGGGTGAGGAGCTTGCGGCTAACAGGGCAGCTTCAAATATAAACGGCAGAGGTAACTAAATGACGTATCCCAAAGATTTAAACTATACAATGCCGGCGGAATGGGCCAAGCATGAACGGACCTTCATCTCCTGGCCGGTGCAGGACTCTATGGTATATCCGGACAACCATGCGGCGGTAAGCGCTGGTTATGCTGAGATTATTAAGGCGATTGCCGAATTCGAGCCGGTGACCGTGGTGGTCAATCCGGGTGATATGGAGACTGTAGAACAGCTCGCACTGGGAGCTAATGTGACGCTGCTGCCTATCCGGCATAACGATGCCTGGCTGCGCGATAACGGGCCGACCTTTGTGGTGAATGCTGAAGGCGGGCTTGCCGGCGTGAACTGGAAGTTCAATGCCTGGGGCGGCAAATATTCGCCATGGGATCTTGACGATAAGGTAGCTCCGCAAATTCTGGAGCAGCTGGAGATCAGCAGCTTCGATGCACCGCTTGTAATGGAGGGCGGTTCGATTCATACCGACGGAGAAGGCACACTGCTGACTACCGAAGAATGCCTGCTGAACACGAACCGCAATCCTGAGCTGGAGCGGGAAGAGATTGCCGGCTTAGTGAAGCAATATACGGGAACTGAGTCGATCATCTGGCTGAAGCGCGGCCTCAGCGGGGACGAGACGGACGGTCATGTTGATAATATCGCTTGCTTCGCTGCGCCGGGCAAGGTGATCATCCAGGTCTGCGGGGACCCGCAGGATGAGAACTATGCCATTTCGGAGGAGAACCTGCGTATTCTGGAGCAGGCTACCGATGCCAAGGGACGGAAGCTGGAGATCATCCGCATTCAGCAGCCGCCCCGTGTAGATTATGAAGGCAGCCGGTTGACCCTGAGCTATCTGAATTTCTATTTCGTGAACGGCGGGATTATCCTGCCGGTATTCGGCGGTACGGCGGCAGAGACAGACAGGCTTGCCGAAGAGACGCTTGCCGGGCTGTTCCCGGACCGCAGAATCCGCACAGTGAACGGAATGGCTGTAATCGGTGAAGGCGGGAACGTGCACTGTACCACCCAGCAGATGCCTGCTGTGAAATCGTAGCTTCAAATAAGGAGGAACAACCGTGAGAAAAGTAAAAGTAGCCGCAACACAAATGAGCTGTTCCGGCGACATTGATGAGAATATCCGCAAGGCCGAGACGCTGGTCAGAGAAGCGGCAGCACAGGGCGCGCAGATTATTCTGCTGCAGGAGCTGTTTGAGACACCGTATTTCTGCCAGAAGGAGAAATCCGATTATTACGCCTATGCCACCGAGCTTGAGCACAACAAGGCTGTGAACCATTTCAAGGCGATAGCCAAAGAACTCGAAGTGGTGCTGCCGATCAGCTTTTATGAGAAAAAGAACTACGCGCGTTATAACTCGCTGGCCGTGATTGATGCCGACGGAACGGTGATGGGCAAGTACCGCAAGAGTCATATTCCTGACGGCCCCGGCTATGAAGAGAAGTTCTACTTCAACCCGGGCGATACCGGCTTCAAGGTATGGAATACCCGCTATGCCAAAATCGGCGTAGGCGTCTGCTGGGATCAATGGTATCCGGAAGCAGCACGGGTAATGAGTCTGATGGGTGCGGAGATTCTGTTCTACCCTACCGCTATCGGCTCGGAGCCGCAAGACGGCTCGATCGACTCCAAGGATCACTGGCAGACCTGCATGCTGGGCCATGCAGCCGCTAACCTGATTCCTGTCGTGGCCTCCAACCGGATCGGTGAGGAGGTTGACGAGGATTCGAGCATTAACTTCTACGGCTCTTCGTTCATTGCCGGCCCTCAGGGCAATAAGATTGCCGAAGCCGGGCGCGATGAGCAGGGTGTACTGGTCAGTGAATTTGATCTTGACGCGCTTGAGGTAGGCCGGATCGAATGGGGAATCTTCCGCGACCGCCGTCCGGAGCTGTACCGGCTGATTGCTTCATATGACGGGGATCTGACGTTCTAATTGGAAATGAATGAATTGAATAACAGATTATAATAGTAAGCAGCCAGGAAGCTGCCGGGGATATCACTCTCCGGACAGCCTCCTGGCTGCTTTTATATGAAGATAGACCTGAATTCTAAGATTAGGCGGCTGTAAATGTTACAATACATCGATATTATGTCATGTTATATAACATATGGAGGAAAAGTTAATTGTCATCATCGCTTTAATCTGATAAAATCTCTTTAAGTTATTTTATAAATATGTAGGGGGATTGGAGCATGGGAATCAGAAAAAAATGGGCAATGTCAGGTATGGTGGCATTCCTGGTCCTGGCAATGGCCGGCTGTGGTTCGGATAATAACGCAGGCAGCGGCAATGCGGCCGGAGAGAGCATCAAGTTCGCCAGCGATGCCAGTTATGCACCTATGGAGTATATGGATACAGACACTATCAAGGGCTTTGACATTGATTTCATTAAGGCGGTTATGGAGGAAGCGGGTATTGATTACACCGTGACCAACACAGGCTGGGATACGATGCTGACCAGTGTTCAGCAAGGCACTGAATATCAGGCGGGCCTATCTTCGGTATCCATTACAGATGAGCGCAAGGAAACCTATGACTACTCCATTCCTTATTTCGAATCCACGAACATGATCATGGTCAAGGAAGGCAGCGATATCAAGTCTGCTCTTGATTTGAAGGACAAGAAAGTTGCCGTACAGGCAGCAACTACCGCGGATGATCTGATGAGCGGCATCATGGGGATCGATAACGGCAATCTGAAGCGTTATGACAGCAATGCGGTAGCCCTGATGGAGCTGAACGGCGGCGGAGCGGATGCGGTGGTTGCGGATATCGCCATCGTGAACGAATACATCAAGAACAATCCGAATGAGAAGCTGACCGGTATCATCGACAAGGAGAACTTCGGTTCCGAATATTACGGTATCCTCTATCCTAAGGGCAGTGAATGGAAAGCCAAGCTGGACCCGGCGATCAAGACGATCATCGAGAACGGCAAATATGCGGAAATCTACAAAGAATGGTTCGGCGATGAGCCGGATACGGCCACACTTTTGAGCGCAGAGTAAGCGGAGTAACAATTAAGCATGCGTAATGATTGCTATTGCGCATGCTTCTTTTTTTGAAACACAAGAGAAACATAGAGAAAGCTATAAGCAGAAGAGAAGGGAAGAGTTCTATGGATTTCAGATTTGACATCATCGTTCATTATTTACCGGTTTTACTTAAGGGGACCCTGTTCACCATAGGTGTATCGCTGGTTTCGATCCTGTGCGGGTCCATTCTGGGACTGGTTATCGGGTTCGGCAAAATGGCGCCCAGATGGTATTTCCGCTGGCCGTTTCATGCGTATATCAACATCTTCCGGGGAACACCGCTGTACGTCCAGATTCTGATCGTCCATTTCGGACTCATTCCGTTGTTCTATGGTAAAACCTATGCGCTGATGAGCGCATTTGTGGCGCTCTCGCTCAATTCCGCCGCGTATTCCGCCGAAATTTTCCGTGCCGGCATCCAGTCGATTGACCCCGGACAACGGGAAGCCGCCCTGTCACTCGGGATGACCAAACTACAGGCGATGCGCTTCATTATACTGCCTCAGGCCATCAAACGGATGGTTCCGGCGTTCGGGAATGAATTCATCGTCCTCGTCAAGGATTCCTCGCTGCTGGCGCTGATTGCCGCACCGGAGATTATGTACTGGAGCAACACCATGAAAGGCCAATATCTGCGGATCTGGGAGCCTTATCTGACCGCTGCACTGATCTATTTCATTCTGACCTACTCCCTCAGCAAGCTGCTTAATTATATCGAACGGAAGGTGTAACCCTATATGGAGCCTATTATCTCAGTTAAGCATCTGCATAAATCCTTCGGTGCCCATAAGGTACTGACCGATATCAGCGTCGACATTCACAGCCGGGAGGTTGTGGTGGTGATCGGACCCTCGGGTTCGGGCAAATCGACCTTTCTGCGCTGCCTCAATCTGCTGGAGCAGCCGCAGGAAGGCGATATTATGATTGAAGGTACTTCCTTGATGGCCAAAAGCACAAGGATTAACGATATCCGTACAGAAGTAGGCATGGTCTTTCAGCAGTTCAATCTGTTCCCGCACAAAAAAGTGATCGAGAACATCATGCTGGCCCCGATGCAGGTCCGCAAATGGCCAGAGGACAAAGCCCGTCAAAAAGCGGTGGAGCTGCTGAAAAAGGTGGGGCTGAGCGAGAAGGCGGAGATGTATCCTTCCTCGCTCTCGGGCGGTCAAGCCCAGCGTGTGGCGATTGCGCGCGCACTGGCGATGGAGCCGAAGATCATGCTTTTTGATGAACCGACTTCTGCACTGGACCCCGAAATGGTAGGCGAGGTGCTGGCGGTAATGAAGGATTTGGCCCGCGAAGGAATGACTATGGTCGTAGTAACGCATGAGATGGGCTTTGCCCGTGAAGTGGGAGACCGTGTCCTATTTATGGAGCAGGGAATTGTAGTGGAGCAGGGGGTACCCGAGCAGTTGTTCGGAAATCCGTCACATGAGCGCACCAAGGAATTCCTGTCCAAGGTACTGTGAGAATCTGTCAAAGTAGAATATTGTTATTTAATCGGTTATATTAGAAGAGTAAGAATTAGGCAATGGGACCATCGGTTGAATATCTGCCCGGAATGGCGGGGAGGAGGCTCGGGGATATCTTTTTTTAAAGTATAAGGATTTATGGGCTACGCATAATAATTTATCCTTATATTTCCGGCAGAAGCGGATATGGTGCTTATAGTACGGCACAGCCCGTTCTACTGGTCATAATTCAGAATGATAGAAGGAGAATACGATGAGCACATTTAAAAATTGGCTGAATACGACAAAAAGCGGACTGACAGAACAAGTTAAGAAGTTTAAAAATAAAGACTTTATGAACGCGGTAGTTGCAGGCTGCGCACTGGTTGCTGCGGCTGACGGCAAGATTGAGGAATCCGAGAAGAACAAAATGGCCGGATATATGAACCTCAGCAATGAATTGAAGGTATTTGACATGAGAGATGTCATCAACCAGTTCAACTTCTATGTGAGCAACTTCGAGTTCTCGCCGGAAATCGGCAAGCAGGAAGCGCTCAAATCAATCGCGAAATTCAGCGGCAAACCGGAGATCGGACGTGTCATTGTGGGCGTATGCTCCGCGATCGGTGCGGCTGACGGCGACTTCGATGAGCATGAGAAAGCGGTTGTCCGGAATATCTGCAGTGTGCTTGGACTTAGCCCAAGCGAATTCAGCCTGTAATACAGGCCGGAAGGTATCCGCAATTGGATGAAACTTAGGCGTTTCTCCATCGTATCACTGATATAACACCCGCAAGAAGGACTTACAGGCAGTGATTACTACTGGAAACGGAGGTACGTAAAGTTGGCTGGAATCAATCTGGTAAAAGGTCAGAAGATCGATTTAACTAAAGGGAATGCCGGACTGTCTAACGTTATCGTAGGACTGGGCTGGGACCCTGCCGAACCGGCAAGAGGCTTCTTTGGTGTCAAGAAACAGGCGAATGTGGACTGCGATGCTTCCGCTCTGCTGCTGAATGAGAATGGCAAGCTGACCAATAAGCTGAACCTCGTCTGCTTTCACAACAAACAGAATACGAACAGCTCTGTAGTTCACTCGGGAGATAACCTGACGGGTGAAGGAGACGGGGACGACGAGCAGATCATGGTGAATCTGAAGTCGATTCCTGCCGATGTCCATAAGGTTCTGGTTGTGGTCAACATCTACGATGCGGTGAACCGCAAGCAGGATTTCGGGATGATCAAATCGGCGTATATCCGGATTATCAACGCGGCCGGGAACGGCGAGCTGATCAAGTTTAATCTGACGGACAATTACACAGGCTTCACGGCACTGATCTGCGGGGAGCTATACCGCCATGGCGAAGAGTGGAAATTCGCAGCCATCGGTGAAGGCGCCCACGCGGCACATATCAATCAGCTAGCTGAACAGTACATCTAAGGCCAATAATTCCAATTTGAGAAAAGAGGGTTCTATTCATGGCTATTAACTTATCCAAGGGACAAAAAATCGATTTGACCAAAACTAATCCGGGCTTGTCCAAAATTACAGTCGGCCTCGGATGGGATACGAATAAATACGATGGCGGTAAGGACTTCGACCTCGACGTGTCTGTGTTCCTGACCAATGCTAACGGCAAAGTGGATAAAGAAACGAACTTCATCTTCTTCAACAACAAGCAGAACGAGAACGCTTCCGTTGTTCACACTGGCGATAACCGCACAGGTGAAGGGGATGGAGACGATGAGCAGATTCAAGTAGATTTGCTCAATGTCCCTGCGGATGTTGACAAAATTGCGTTCACCATTACCATCTATGAAGCAGAATCCAGAAGCCAGAACTTCGGACAGGTCTCCCGTTCCTATGTGCGTATCCTCAATGATGCGAACAGTGAAGAACTGATCCGCTTTGACCTGGGTGAAGATTTCTCCGTTGAAACCGGCGTTGTTGTCGGCGAATTGTACCGTAATGGCGCAGAATGGAAATTCAATGCTATCGGCAGCGGCTACAAAGACGGCCTCTCCGGACTGACCCGTGATTACGGTCTGCAATAAGACCCGGGTGACTCCGGGGAATTAAATCTTTGAGGAAAGAAGGTTTTTGCCAGTGACGATTAGTCTTTCCAAAGGACAGCGGATTGATCTTACCAAGACCAATCCGGGCCTGACGAAGGTAGTTGTAGGACTTGGCTGGGATACGAACAAGTATAGCGGCGGCAAGGATTTTGACCTGGATGCTTCAGCATTTCTGCTGCATGAGGACGGCAAAGCCAAAGGCGAAGACGACTTTGTATTCTATAACAACCCTAGCGGCGGGACAGGCTCTGTAACCCATACAGGCGATAACCGTACCGGGGAGGGTGACGGAGACGACGAGCAGATTCTCGTAGATTTTAGCCTGATACCTGCGAATATTCAGCGCATTGGGATTACAGTGACGATCTATGATTATGAGACTCGGGTGCAGAACTTCGGACAGGTATCGAACGCATTTGTTCGTGTTGTAGATGCTTCCAGCGACCGCGAGATTCTGCGGTTTGACCTGGGTGAGGATTTCTCCACCGAGACAGCCGTTGTCTTCTGTGAATTCTACCGCCATGGGGCGGATTGGAAGTTCCAGGCGATCGGCAGCGGGTTTGCCGGCGGACTCAGCGCTCTATGCAAGAATTATGGATTGGATGCACAATAAAGCTTCAAAGGCGGGATCATCATCGATCCTGCCCTTTTTATAGACAAAAGTGTATAAGTTGCACTCTTATCCATTTATAAAGGTGGCGTAAGAATGAGTACTGAAGTAGTTAAAGGGCAGAAAGCAGACCTGACCAAAGGAAACCCGGGAATCCGCAATATCATTGTAGAGATCGGGTGGAAAGCTCCATCTTCCATGGATATTGATGCCTCTGCGTTCCTGCTCGGGGCGCAAGGCAAAGTGAATAGTGACGACGATCTGATCTTTTATAATAACCCTTCTACGCCTTATATCAGATATAAGGATGTGCCGGGTGCAGCTTCGGGAGGACTTAAGCAGTTCGAGGTGGGACTGGACAAGATTCCTGCAGGTATCGCGAAGATAGCCTTTACCCTTACCCTGTATGATGGCGAGAACCGCAAGCAAATGTTCGGACAGATGAGCGAGGCCCAGTGCCGGATCCTGGATCAGGCGACAGGGGCGGAAATTCTGCGGTGTAACCTGGGAAATCATTTCTCTGTGGAAACAGCTGTTGTGGTAGGAGAATTATATAGATACGGCGAAGAATGGAAATTCAGTGCGATCGTTGCAGGCTTCTCCGGCGGACTCAAAGCGCTGTGCGGCAACTATGGCATAGAAGTGGAGGATGAGCCTGCTCCGGCGGCTGCACCGCAGCCTGTGAAGACGGAGGCACCGCCGGAGCGCACGAAGCTTCCGGTGCCGCCGCCTCGGGTAGAGCAAGCCAGACCTGCTATAGTAATTCCTCCTCCGCCTGCGCCGAAGCAGACGGAAGCTCCTGCTCCGCCGCTGAACCTCAATCTGAAGAAGATTGAGCTGAAGAAGAAGGGCGATTCCATCAACCTGAAGAAATCAGCCTCCGGTCTCGGTGAGCTCGTAATCAACCTGAACTGGAATCAGAAGCAGGGTGGTGGACTGTTCAGCCGTAACAAGGGTGGCGTGGATCTCGATCTTGCCTGCCTGTATGAACTCAAGAACGGCAGCAAGGGAGTTGTGCAGGCACTGGGCAATGCGTTCGGCAACCTGCAGCAGCCGCCTTACATCATGCTGGATGGGGATGACCGGACCGGCTCCGTAACATCCGGCGAGAATCTGCGTATAAACGGGAGTAAGGTTGCACAAATCGAAAGAATTTTAGTTTTTTCTTTTATTTACAAGGGAGTTACCAATTGGTCTGAGGCGGATGGGGTGGTTACCCTGAAGCAGGATGGAGGACCGGATATTGTCGTTAATCTGGACGAGCATAACAACCGTAAGGGCATGTGCGCCATCGCGCTGATCCGGAATGTAGGCAACGAGACCTTCAGTATTGAACGGCTTGTGCAATATTTCAGCGGTCATAAGGAGATGGATGAGGCCTATGGCTGGGGGCTTCGCTGGGTAGCGGGCAGCAAATAATTTTATTTTACCGGAGGCGCAAGTGGAATGGACTGGTTCAGTGATTTTTTTAGGAGTATCAGTGAGAATTATGGGCATTTCTTCTCCTGGAGTGATGTTGTAGCGACGCTCTCCGATCCTGTCAGCTGGGGGATTATCGGGAGTCTGGTTCTGCTGGAGGGCCTGCTCTCCGCAGATAACGCGCTCGTGCTGGCGGTAATGGTTAAGCATTTACCGAAAGAGCAGCAGCGTAAGGCACTGTTTTACGGGATACTTGGCGCTTATTTATTCAGATTCCTGGCGATTGGTCTGGGTACCTTCCTGATTGGATTCTGGGAGGTTAAGGCTCTTGGTGCTCTGTACCTCTTCTACATTGCCTATAAAGGTCTGTTTAAGGGTGGCGGAGAAGAAGGGGAGACGAAGAACAAAGGCACCTCTTTCTGGAGGACGGTGCTCCTGGTTGAATTAATGGATATTGCCTTCAGTATTGACAGTGTAGTTGCTGCATTCGGTCTTAGTAATCAAGTCTGGGTGCTATTCCTGGGGGGTATCCTCGGCGTGCTCATGATGCGCGGAGTGGCACAGGTATTCCTTAAGCTGATTGCCAGATTTCCTGAACTGGAACAGTCAGCCTTCCTGCTCATTGCACTTATTGCCGGTAAAATGCTTGCTGGTGCGTTCGGGTATGAGATGCCGCATGTGATCTTCTTCACGGTTCTGATTGCAGTGTTTGTGGGCACAATCCTGTATAGCTCCGCTAAACGCAAAAAAGAAGAAAATCGTAAAGCCTGATTTACCTGATTTATATGTTCATCTCTTCATAGCTGTACAGGAAGCCGGAGAGTTCACGGGAAGGGTGGACTCCGGCGTGCTTCCGGGTAATCGTTATATGTTATAGCATGGCCTTTGCTTGTATTTGAGAAAGCCGGATGCCGTCCCCGAGAGGACGGCATAGCCGGTTCTGCTGCTCTCTATCTATAAGGAGAGGCTATTCGTTTTGTGCTTGGCACAACATTAAGGGGGAAAGGCCTTGAGATATTTCGATTACCTTACGCCAGAACAGGAAACTTCATTATTTCATGTTCCGCCGGTTTCATTTGATCATACTACCAGCAAGGATTTACTGGCTTATGCCGTCGGAGCTGCTCTTTATATGCCTGCTACCCGTTCCAGCGTTGCCGAAGATATTATTAAGCTGAGAGCTTCGGGGCTCGTTACGGTAATTATAGATCTGGAGGATGCCATAGGGGATGGTGAGGTTGATTATGCCGAAGAATCTGTGGTGCGGCATCTCGCCTTCCTGTCCGCTTACGCCGAGAATGATCCCGAGCGGGGTGGCATTCTGCCGCTGCTGTTCATCCGTGTACGCAATCCGGAGCAGCTGCGGGATCTGATTTTCCGGCTGGGATCTTTAATAACGATGCTGACCGGTTTTGTGTTTCCCAAGTTTTCTGTCCTGAACGGTGTGGAATTTTTTGAGGCCATTGCCGACTACAATAATACGCGCGCTTATTCAGCCCCTGTGCTGTACGGAATGCCGATTCTGGAGAATGCTCCAATTATCTACCGGGAGAGCCGGCTGGACAGCCTGCTGGCCATCCGTGATCTGCTGGGGCAATACCGCGAATATGTGCTTAATGTCAGAATTGGAGCAACGGATTTCTCCAGCCTGTTCGGACTGCGGCGCAGTCCCGATATCAGCATCTATGATCTGACGCCGATCCGCGACTGCATGTCGGATATTATTAATATATTTGGCCGTGTGGAAGAAGGGTATGTCATCTCGGGACCCGTGTGGGAATACTTCGCCAACAAAGGACACCGGGTTCTGCGTCCGCAGCTTCGCGAGACTCCTTTTGAAGATACCTATGGCAAACATGGCCGTGAGATGCGGAATAAATACATTTCCAGCTCGATGGATGGCCTGATTCGTGAAGTGATTTTGGACAAGGAAAACGGGATTGTGGGCAAAACGATCATTCATCCTTCCCATCTCAGACCCGTGCAGGCGATGTATACAGTAATGCATGAAGAATATGTGGACGCCTTAAGTATTGTGAACAGCAATGATGGCAGCCGCGGAGTGTTCAAGAGCGAATATTACAACAAGATGAATGAAATTAAGCCGCATTTGAACTGGGCTAGACGTATTTTACTACGATCTCAAATATACGGGGTGTTACATGAACAACAGCATTTTGTCGGATTACTACCCGAGAACGAATATACACACGTTTAATATCGTCGAGAATCTGCAGGTTACGGTAACGGAAACCTCCAACCCCTTTCATATGCCCGTGGAATCCTTATTCTCCATGGCCGCGCGTATCAACAAGAAACGCTCTTTTCTATTCGTCAGCAAAGTGCTTGGCAAACATATTCCTGTAGGTCCCTATACACCTCTGCTGAGCGGAGCGGCACTTGCTCTCCTCCTGTACTTAGAGATGAGTGCGGATAGCGCTGAACGGGAGATCATGGACAAGCTGATGAGCCAGGCGGTTCATGGCCTGATTTATCCTGAATTCGCGGAAGAGGCCTATCATGATCTGCTTGCTGCACGTCTGGTTCTGCCTCAGCCTGCCTTATTTATCGGCTTTGCCGAGACCGCTACCGCCTTGGGCCACAGCATGTACAACATGTTTGCCGGCGGGGCCTCATATATTCATACGACCCGTGAGAATATTCCTGAACTGGAATCCGTAGTCACCTTCGAAGAGGAGCATTCCCATGCTGTAGATCATCTCTGTTATTCCTTGAATCCTAAGCTGTTATCGGGAACAGAGCCGATTGTGCTGGTAGATGATGAGATTACGACCGGCAATACGGCGATCAATACCATTCGTGATATCCAGTCCAAATTCCCGCGCCGGGAGTATGTAGTGGCTTCGCTTCTGGATTGGCGGAGCACCGCGAATATTCAGACTTACCGTGATCTGGAGCAGGAGCTGGGAATTAGGATTACCGCCTTATCTTTGCTTCAGGGCAGCATTGAGGTGACTGGAACCCCTCTGCTGAAGCCGCAAGCCGGAAGCGGAGAACCACCCGCAGCAGTTGCAGAGCTAGTGACCACGTATATACAGGACGGGTTAGAGCGGCTGCAGGTGTCCTCTGCGGATGCGCAAGGTATTGTGAATCTCTCCCCCTATTTGAAATACAGCGGCCGTTTTGGTCTGGATTCTGCAGATAACCGGCAGATTGACGAAGGCGTCAGCCGGGTGGCCGGGAAGCTCCGTGACTTACGGGAAGGCTCCCGGACCCTGGTGATGGGCGTAGGCGAGTTCATGTATCTGCCGATGCGGATTGCCGCGGAGATGGGTGAGGGCGTGTCCTATCAATCCTCTACCCGCAGTCCGATCCATCCGCAGCGCCGTGCGGATTACGGTGTGCACAGTGCAGCAGCGTATCCGTCCGCAGGCGACACAGAGATCACCAATTTCATCTATAATGTGGATCCCGGCCAGTATGACGATATCTTTGTGCTGCTTGAACGCGATGTGCCGCGGCAGCGGATTGAACCGATGACGGATATTTTGCAGAGGCTGGCAGGCAATAAGGTGCATCTTATTATACTGGCCTCTGAACCTGAAACTGGAGGCTCGCGGATATGAAGGGAATCGAAATGGAAGAGATAATGAACAGAAGAATATCCCCTCCGGTTCCGCTGGGCAGCTACCCTGCCTCCGATGTTACGTTTCTGCTCAAGGACCTCAGCGATGTATCCCTGGAGCGGGGAACAGCCGAACGGGAGGAAGCAATCCAGTCCGGCGTGCATTACTCAGAGATGCTCCCTGTAGAATACCAGCCGACGGAGCAGTATATCGAATTGTTCCATGAGACATTGCAGCATACCGCGAGGAAGGTGGCGCTTGCTGTAGCTGTTGTATCTGAGATGATTGTGGCTCAGCGGGGAACGGCGAATACGGTACTGGTCTCACTGGCCAGAGCAGGTACCCCGATAGGCGTGCTGATCAAACGGTATATTCTGGAGCGGTATACAGCGGATCTGCCGCATTACAGCATTTCGATTATCCGGGGCAAAGGTATCGATGAGAATGCTGTGCTATATATGCTGCAGCAGCATGGAAGTGATGCGGAGCTGCAGTTCATTGACGGCTGGACCGGCAAAGGGGCTATCCGCCAGGTGCTGATCGAGGCCTGCGAGAGCATGTACAGCAAATATGGGATTACCCTGAATGATGATCTGGCTGTGCTCGCCGATCCCGGATACTGTTCGGGAACCTTCGGCACCAGAGAAGATTATCTGATCCCAAGCGCCTGTCTGAACTCTACGGTATCCGGATTGATGAGCCGTACGGTGCTCCGCGACGACCTGATCGGACCGGAGGAGTTCCACGGGGCCAAGTTCTACAAGGAATGGCTGGATAGTGATCTGTCGGGTGTATTCGTGGAAGCTGTGACTCCTTATTTCCGTGAGGTGGCTGCGGAGGGGCTGAAGCTTGCTGAAGAGATGCAGGCGGATCCTCCGGAGATTACCTGGCAGGGGCTGGCTGATATCCGCAGTATTCAGGAGACCTTCGGCATTGATAATATCAATCTGGTGAAGCCGGGAGTTGGCGAGACCACCCGTGTGCTGCTGCGCAGAGTGCCCTGGAAAATCCTCGTTGATCGGCTGGACAATCCCAACCTGCGGCATATTCTGCTGCTGGCCGGAGACCGCGGTGTACCTGTAGAGGTATTCCCCGGACTGACGTATTCCTGCTGCGGGATTATTAAGCCGCTGAAAGGGGAGAGTGAATGATCTACGCCAGTGATCTGGACCGTACGCTGATCTACTCTCTGAATGCCATCGGAGTTCCCGGGGATGCCCCCGGTCTGGTGCCGGCCGAAGTGATTGACGGCAGAACGGTCTCGTATATTTCGCAGCAGGCTCTGGATATGCTGAAAGAGCTTGCGGCGAAGATTGTCTTCATGCCGGTGACTACGCGCACCATCGCACAGTACCGGCGGATCAACCTGTTCCAGGAGACCGTTATTCCGGATTATGCCGTTACCAGTAATGGAGGCAACATTCTCGTGAACGGGGTAGTGGACCAGGAATGGCGGGCGGCCGTCGGGCGGCTGGTGGAACGCGGGTCCGTGCCGGCTGAGGAAGCCGGCAGGATTGTCCGCTCTGTAGTGCGGGCAGAATGGATTACCAGCGAGCGGTATTGTGACGAGCTGTTCTACACCTTCGTAGTGCACCGTGATTCTCTGCCGCTGGATGAGATTACCCGCATGGCTGAGCGGCTGGATGGACTGGGCTGGAAGGTATCGCTGCAGGGGCGCAAGCTCTACATTGTGCCGGAGGCCGTGAACAAAAGTGACGCGATCCTTCATGTCCGCCGTACCGTCCGGTCGGAGCCGATGGTCGCTTCAGGCGATTCCTTGCTGGACAAGAGCCTGCTGGCGGCTGCGGACTATGCCATTGCCCCCTGTCACGGAGAAATATTTGCCGAGCAGCAGGCGGGTCTAGTAAACTTACAGTATCCTTTCACGAAGCAATCGGGTGTATTTGCCGGGGATGAGATTATGCAGTATGTTCAAACGATTTATAATAATTTGACAGCATTGGGAGTTGGGCCACAATGAAAAAGGTAAATATTTATTTCAATCGCTGGTTTTCCGTGGCTTTTCATTACATGAATCTCATCCGGAACAATGAAGACGGCATCCCGGTTCAAATATTCGCCACCCACCCGGATATCCGCCATATGTCGCTGCAGGGCGCTGATGTTGCGGGGGCCGAGCCTGAGCTTACGGGAATCGAATACGTGCAGTTCTGCGTTGATTTCTGCCGCCGCAATGAGATTGATATTTTCATTCCGCGGCTGCATATGCTGGATATCGCCCGGCATGTGTCCTTGTTCGATGCCATCGGGACGAAGGTGCTGGTCTGCCGCGATCAGGACCTGCTGGAAATGATTATGGATAAAGGCAAGTTCTATGAGAGTGTGAAGTCTAACGGAATCATGACGATTCCAGATTATCATGTCGTAAGTAATGCAGAGCAGTTCAAGGAAGCCTATGAAGAACTCGTATCCAAGGGACATAAGGTCTGCTTCAAGCCGACCGAAACAGAGGGCGGTCTCGGATTCCGGATTATAGATAATAACCGCAGCCCGCTGGAAGAGCTGTTTGGACATGTAACGCCGTTGATTTCCTTCGAGGATGCTTATCGTATTCTTTCCGGAGCGGAGAGTTTTCCTAATCTGATGGTTATGGAGCTGCTGGAGGGATATGAATACAGTATTGATTGTCTGGCAGATGCGCATGGCAATCTGCTTGCCGCTGTCCCGCGCCGTAAGGCGGGCGGACGGCTGCGGCTGATGGAGCATATTCCGGAGCTGGAAGAGGTTGCCCGCAGGGTGGCCGAGACCTACCGGATTCCTTATAATTTCAATGTCCAGATGAAATACAGCGGCGATGTACCCAAGCTGCTTGAGATTAATCCGCGGATGTCCGGGGGCCTGCATATCTCGTGTCTGTCCGGGATTAACTTCCCTTATCTGGCGGTCAAAAGTGCTCTGGGCGGCGAAGTTCAGCCTGTAGAATTCGCGCACAATGTCTTGGCAAGCCATGTTGAACAGCCGCTGATCATGAAAATAAACGGAGAATCCGTGGTTACGGATTCCGTGAATTGAGTGTGGAGCATTCACGCTCATAAGAGGTGAGAAGGAATGCAAGCTAAATTCAAAGTACTGGTATACGCCGGAGCCGGCTATGTTGTGGCTGTATTGACCAGCGGGTTCCTGCCCGAGCTGATCTCGCTGCTGCTTCCGGTTGCCGGGGCCGCCCTTGCGGTGCCGGGCTTCAGGCGCACAAGAGTGAATCTCCCGGTGGAGGTTATTCCCGCCGGGCAAGAGCCGGCAGCGGCCCCTGCAGCTTCAGCAGGGGCGCTTCAGTCCTCGGCTGGCAGCGCCGCAGCCGCAGGCCAACTCCCGGCGCCGGGACAGGCTCCTGCGGTCAAAGCGGGGGCTGAGACCAGAGTGGAGATTACCATCGGAGCAGAATTCGCTCCGGTTGTGGAGTATCTTAGCATTCTGGAGGATATGATTATATCTGAAGGGCAGAAGGATACGCTGGACAATGAGATCGTCGAGAAGTCACTGGCGCTGTTCGCCAGACTGCAGCGTGTGATTCCTCTGCTGCAGGAACTCGGCAACGGCGAGATCAACCACACCGTCCGCAGACTGGTGCTGAAGGATCTCAACGGTGTGATCAACCCGTTCCTGAGGCTGGGCGGCGAAGCCAAGACGAGAAACCGGAGAATGCTGCTGAACGGTCTGCGTGATGTTGATACCAAAATATCCGATATTGCGTCTACGATCGAACATAAAGACCTGATGGAACTTCAGACCAAGGCGGAACTGATTCATCAGCGTTACAGCAGTTCCGAACTATAGGAGGAGGAAAACCATGTCCACGCAGTTGATCGAGCTGAGAAAAGAAGATGAACAGAAGGTAGTGGAGGAAGCTTCCCAGTTAATTGAGAAGGTGTCCAAGACCGATACTGTAGCCCTGGATTCCCTGATGGATGATATCGGCAAGCTTGGCGTGAAAACGCAGGAAAAAGCGGGACAAACCCTTAAGCTGCTGGATCGTCCTGTCAATGACCTGATGAGCGGCAAGCGGGTGGAAGTGCCGAATATGATTATGAAGCTGCGTAATGAGTGCGAGACGCTGCAGCAGAGCAAGAATGTCAGCTTTTTCGGCAAAATGCTGCGCAAGAGTCCGCTCAAAAATTATGTCTATAAATATCAGTCCGTCCGCACCAATATTGATGCTATCATTACCGGTCTGCGCGACGGCCGCGATACGCTGGAAGAGAGCATCGTCAACATGCGCCAGCTGAAGCGCACCTCGATGGAGGAGATTTATAACCTGCAGACCAAAATTGCCTTCGGCAACAAGCTGAAGGAGCTGTTCGAGGTAGAAATCGCCAAGCCGGAGAATGAATTCCGCAAGGCGTATCTGGAACGGGGACTGCGCAAGGTAATGGTACGGATTCAGTCCATGACCGAAATGATTCTGCTCTACAATCAGGCGATTGCGGCAACGGATATCATCAATGACAACAATGATAAGCTGATTGATTCCGTAAACAACGCGATTGATAAGACTTCTAACCTGATCACCGTGTCGGCGATGATTGCCATGTCCCTGGCTGATCAGGAGAATGTCATTAACGCTGTGGAAGCCACCAACAAGACGATCGAGGATCAGTTCAAGGAGAACGCACGGTTGCTGCGTACAACTACCGAGAAGACAACGGAGCTGCTCTCCAAGCCGTCCATGTCACTCGAAGCTGTGAATCAGGCAATAGGCGATCTGCTCAGTGCCCTGGATACCTCGGAGCAGTCTAACCGGCGGATTATCGAGAGCTGCCAGGATTATACGTCCAAAATGACGACCATCAACACCCAGCTGAACAACCGGCTCGGGCTTAATGAGGGCTCGCAGCCGCAGGCATTGAAGCAGGCGGAGAATGGGCTGAGCAGCTTTTTGAACTGATGATTTGATCTGCGGCCTGTAAGCACATCGATGCGAAGGAATGCAATAAGCCTGCTGATAGGGATCAGCGGGCTTTTTTGTCATGATAATCAGCATTCATAATGCTCCGCACTCCCACATAAGTTGTCACTAAGGCGACCTGTGGAGAAAGAGGGGATAAGCGGATGATTCTGGGATGTTTGATAGTTGTGCTTATCGTCGTAGCCAGCAGTGAGAAAGCGGAAGCTATTGCCAGGCTGAATGACCCGAATGATGGAGGCCTGTAAAGCAGGTCCGGATGGTGTGCAGGCTCCATAAATATTGACGCTCTGTGGTTCAAGCAATTTCCAGCGGTTTATTGGGTATAATAACCCGGAGGCTAGCAGCCTCTACAATCACTGAAAATACGAAGCTAATACGGAGGTCAAATGGAGAACGAGGCACTGCTGCAGGTTGAGAAGCTGGCACTGAAGAAACAGAAGATCTTCCGGCAAAGCATATTGCGGTATATTGCCAGAGCCATGCTCGCCAGCATGTTTATCGGATTCGGCGTTATCGTAGCATTTAAGACCGGCAACTTCTTCTATATGGAACAATCGCCGATGACCTATCCGATGGCTGCGATTACGTTCGGCGCAGCCATCATCCTCATTTCCTACGGTGGGGGAGATTTATTTACCGGAGATACCTTCTATTACACCTACGCGGCCTTGAGACGCAAGATGGCATGGACTGAGGTAGTGCGGATGTGGGTAGTGAGCTACATCGGTAATATCCTTGGGGCTACGGCGTTCGCCCTGCTGATTTTTTTGACCGGATTATTCTATGATTCCTCTGTGAACGGGTTTCTGCTGAATGTGGTGGCTCACAAGATGGAAGCCCCGGCGCTGCAGCTGTTCTTCCGGGCTATTCTCTGTAACTGGCTCGTCTGTCTGGCCTTCTTCGTCCCGATGTCGATGAAAAGCGACGGAGCCAAAATGTTCGCCATGGTTCTATTCGTGTTCTGTTTCTTCATCTCCGGGTATGAGCACAGTATTGCCAACATGTGTACCTTCGCGATTGCGCTCGTCCTGGATCACCCCGGCACCATATCATGGGGAGGCGTTGTGCATAATCTCGTACCGGTCACGCTGGGGAATCTCATCGGCGGCGGGGTGCTGATGGGCGTGATGTATTACTATGTGAATAAGCCGTTCCTGGATGAGGAGTCTCATTAAAACGGCTGCCAAATAAACCGAACAGCGTTTCTCCGGTTATGGAGGAACGCTTTTCTGCTTTTTGTTGAGATAAATATACATAAAAGCTGTTTGTTCCTGCTGGAATTCATAGTAAATTTCATAGCTGTTTTAACCTCCCGATTACATTTCCTTTTAGAATGCCGGAATTACAACTGACCCTGCTTCGTCGGCTACTTATAAGGGACACAGATTATTTTGTAGTAGCGGGTAAGGGAGATGATTTGGAAGACAATGAATAATTATAGATCGTAATGAATTAATTACCAGATATATTTCTTAAAATTTTACATAAAATTCATCCCGGTTTTACCAAGCATGCATTGAACAGTTCGCCCGGTAAACGTATCATTTCCAAATGATCATAACTTTCATTTGGGGGGAAAAGAAGTGAAGAAGAGGTTTAAGCTGCTAAGCCGAATGCTTGCAGCTGCATTGCTGACGGCTTCATTGTTCACCGCTGGTTATTTGCCGTTACTTCCGGCCAGTGCAGAGCCTGCAGACACAGGTGCTAATCCTGCTGAGGGAATGGATAACTCAGGATCCGCGTCGGCTGCAGAGCCTGCCGCCAGCGGTGCTGACGGAGAAACATCTCCTGTTGCCGGTGAGGATGCTCCCATGTCAGCAGCTGCTGCAGAGGGACCATTGGTCGCCAAGGACAGTGCATGGGTGTATCTGGATGACGGTTCTGATCAGGCTACGGTCTGGCATGATGTTTATTTCGATGACAGCAGCTGGAAGCAGGGACAAGCCCCGCTTGGCTATGCCGGCAGCGGCAAAGGGCTGGATCTGAACACCTGGATCGGTTACGGCCCGGATTCAAGCCAAAAATATACAACTTCGTATTACCGCAAGGAATTTCAGATTGACGACCCGGCGGCTGTCCTTAAGCTCGCGGCTACGCTGGTCCGGGATGACGGCGCGGTTGTTTATCTGAACGGTCAGGAAGTCTACCGCACGAACCTGCCGCAGGGTACGATTCTCTATAATACTTATGCTTCTTCGGCCATCGGCGACGAACGGCTCGATAATAACTTCAATATCGATCCGGCTCTGTTACTGAAGGGCACAAATGTAATTGCCGCCGAGGTACATCAGGACAGGGGCGGCAGTTCCGATACGTTTTTCTCCCTCGAACTCAACGCTTCTGCAGGGGTATCCGCCTCGAAAGACCACGGATTACTTGGTCAATATTACACCGGCACCGAAACTTTTGATTTCGGTGATTATAAGTCCACACGAATTGATTCCCAGATTAACTTCAGCAATCTGGACCCCGTTCTCCAGACATGGACCGGACGTTCGGATGATGCAAATATCCGCTGGACAGGTCAGATTATGGCGCCGGAATCCGGCGATTATACCTTCTATATGACCGGGGACAACGGCTTCCGGGTATGGATTGATGACCAGCTTGTGATCGATCACTGGACTAACGACTGGGATGTCGAGCAGACCAGCATGTCCATTCCCCTGCAAGCCGGAGTGAAGCACAGCTTCAAGGTGGAGTATTTCGAAGACTTCGGCGGATCGAATCTCTACCTGCGCTGGTCGGGTCCTGGAAATGTGAAGCAGATTGTACCTGCTTCTGCCTTCTACCTTCCGGCTGATTACAATGGACCTGTCTACGGCAGCGTGGATTCCGGCGGTACCAGTGTAGCGCTGCAGCTCACGGGTGATCTGCAGCCGCTTTCGTCCGAGTTGGCCAGCCATCTGACAGTCAAGACGGACACAGCTGTGATTCCGCTCCTGAATGCGGTTCAAGGCAGTGCTCCTGATCAGCTTACACTGACACTTGGCTCCATCGTGAAACCTGGGCAAATTGTGAATATCTCCTATGACGGGCAGGCAGGACTGAAGTTTACAGACGGTACATCTGCGGGCAGTTTCGTTTATAGTCCTGATAATATGTCAGAGGCCGTGGATTACTCACCGATCGCGATTGCAATGTCCTTCCAGAATGAAGCGAAGACCAACCGGTCCTTCGCCTGGTATACAAGCTATGAAAGACCCGACAGCGCACCAGCGGGGATTATGGACAGCATTGTAGAGATCGTGCCGGCAGATCAGGACTTTGACTCCCCAGCGAAGCAGCGCTTTGTTGGCGAACCTGCTGACACCCGGGCGCTTAATCTGAAAATTACAAGCTCGACAACAGGCGCTTTTATCAGCCATAAAGCGATTGCAACCGGGCTTGTTCCCGGAACTGCTTATAAATACCGTGTGGGCAGTGACGGAAACTGGAGTGCTGCAGGCAGCTTCACGACTGAGGGGGAGAACGAAAAGGCATACAATTTCCTCTATATGACTGACTCCCAAGGTGCAAATACCAACGACTATGAGGTATGGGCCAAAACACTGAAGAACGGGCTGGATGATTATCCGGATGCCAAGTTCCTGGTAATGACCGGGGATCAGGTCGATGCCGGATCGCTGGAGTCACAGTGGCTGGACTATTTCGGCAAGCCGCAGAACATGCTGATGAAGCTTCCGCTTATGGCGGCTGTCGGCAATCATGAAGGGCCGTATAACGATAACTATTATTATCATTTCAACTATCCGAATGATTCAATCGATGATCCGCTTCCTCCAGGCAGTGTCTATTCCTACGACTACGGCGATGCCCATATCATGGTACTGAACACGATGGACATGGGCTGGGACGAGCGGCAGCGTAATTCCTTCGAACAGCAAGTTGATTGGCTGAAGCGTGAGGTAGCTGTAACGGACAAGAAATGGAAAGTGGTTGCTTTCCATAAGGCGATCTATTCGCTGGGTAACCATGCACTGGACAGTGATATTCTTGCGCTTAGAGAGAAAATGGTTCCGGTGTTTGATGAGCTGGGTATCGATGTGGTACTGCAGGGTCATGACCATACCTTCATGCGCTCGTACCAGATGTATGAGGACAAAGCGGTGACGGATATACAAAAAAACGGCGACGGCAATCCGCTGAACCCTGACGGTACGCTGTACATGATCAATAATTCCGCCGGTACGAAATATTACGATATCCAAAAAGGTGTAAATCCATATTATGCCAATGTATATCAGCAGCCTAAAGTACCGATCTACTCCGGCATCACGATGACGGAAGACAGCTTCACTATCAATTCGTACAAATCGGGCGATGCAGCTCCATTCGATACGTACACAATTGTCCGCGATGACAGCAAGCCCGAACCGGTGAAGGAGCTGGCAGCCGGCAGGACAGAGGACAAGGCGGCCGTACTTACCTGGGTAAGACCAGCCGACAAGAGTGACGCTGATGCCGTCAGAGGCTTCCGGATTTATGAGAAGAACGGTAAACTCGGGACGAACTGGAGTGTTTATGTACCCGTGGAAGAAGCGCGCAGCCAGTATGAATATAAAGTGACGGGAACTAATCCGGCAGTGGACTATGAGTTTGTAGTCAAAGCCGTAGACAAGCGGGACAATTCCTCGGAAGCTACCGTGTTATCCGGCGGTGAGCATCCGGCGGCTCCGACCGCTCCGGTCATTGACGATGCCCGCAACACCTTCGGCTGGACACTCGTACCTGGCTACCCTGAAGCAGGTGACTATGAATATAGCTTGGATGGAGGCGAAACCTGGCAGCCGGTCACGGTGAACCCGCAGCCTATCCATGACGGCAGTTACGCAGCAGGCATGGTGCAGGTGCGCATCAAAGGTGATATGGCAGCCGGTACGCCAGCAGGAACAGCGCTGCTCTCGGACAAGCCGTTCACGCCAAATGATCATACCGATACGTACGAGATAAAAGGTGTGCTTAAGCGCGATAACCAGCTTCAGGTGGAGGTCTCACTGGATCGTCTCGCGGAATATACCGGCAGCGCTTATGTTGTCTTCGAACTGATGGACGGCGATACTCCACTGCTGATTAACGCTATCCCGCTTACGAGCAGCCATCTGACGATGTCCCAGTACTACAATGTGAAAGGTGAAAACTACCGGATCAAGGTATTCGTATTTGACCAGTTCAACAACAACCTGGAAGTGCCTGGGCAGCTTGCGAAGCCGGTAGAACTTCAGTGATCAGGAAAGAGAGGAATCCGAAGGTGAAAAAAGTGGTAGCGGCCATTATGGTCTTATTGTTCCTGTATTCTCCTGCTGCAGTCTTCGCTGCAGACTCCTTCACGCTCCATTTGAGCGGAAAGGCGGCTGAGCGCGGTGGCAGCATCACACTGTCTGGAATGACACCGGGGCCAGCTGACCAGGTTGTAGTCAAAATCATCAGCCCGGCCGGCACAGTATTCTATATTGATGTCTTGAAAGCTGTAGACGGAGTGTATACACAGCGGGTATCAATTCCGGAAAGCCAGCTATTGGCTCCATCCGGAAGCTATAACGTGGTTGCCGGTTCCGGCGGAGCTGCATTGACGCAAGAATTCACCATTCAGGGGGAGGATAATCCGGGTCCCGGAACACCGACCGCAGCTCCAACAGCAACCCCAAGCGCGGTGCCGACTGCAACACCGACACCGACACCGACACCGGCGCCGGATTCTGGAACTCCGAGTAATCCGGGTACGTCACAGCCCGTTAGAACAGGCAGCCCTACTTCATCAGCGGCCAGCCCAATACCAGCCGGAGCCGGAGAAGCCTCTAATGCCCGGATCAAGCCAGAGCTGATTAACGGAAGTTATCTGATTGGTGCAGATACGCTGGCGCAGGCTATGCAGCAAGCTGCTGGCCAGATCACAATTGAGCTTATGGCCACGGCAGGAGAAGCTGGAGTGGCACTGGAGCTCCCGCAACAATCGCTTAATCTGCTTAATGCAGGGAATACAGGCCTTGTACTGACAGATGGAGTAAGGACGATTTCTTTTCCCGCAGGTGCAATGAAGACCTCTGGTGATAATCAGACCCGGTTGCGGATTGTCCTGAATGCCAGCTGGAACAAGGAAGCCCAGTCACTGGTTGGCGGGTCTGTCCGCAGTGATGCCGCTTATGCTTCGACTGGTGTATTACTGTCGCTGGTCATTCAGATGGTAAACGGCAGCAATGTTACTGAGATCCATCAGCTGGATCAGCCGGCAGAGGTTAGCCTCAAGCTGACGCCAGCGCAGATTACCTCGATGAAGACGGAACTAGCGGGCATTTATTACGTGGACGGCAACAGTGCTGAATATGTACCTGGCACGTTGACGGCTGGAACGGTAGCCTTCAAGGCGACCCATTTCTCTGCATATGCACTGCTTGTCTATGACAAGAATTTCGCGGATATGACCGGACACTGGGCTGAAGCAGCCGTGAAATCTCTTGCCGCCAAACATCTGGTAAACGGTGTGGACGCTGCACATTATGAACCGGCCCGCGGCATTACCCGCGCTGAGTTCGCCGCCCTGCTGATGCGGGCTACAGAGCGTACGGGAAACGTACCGGCTGAAGTTGCTGCAGCACCGTTCGCTGATGTGCCTTCAAATGCTTATTACGCTAAGCAGGCGGCGGAGGCCGCAGCGACGGGTATAATGAACGGCTACGACGGGTCCTTCCGGCCCAATGACCGGATCACCCGCGAGGAAGCGGCGGTAGCGCTGGTCAATGCTTCGAAGCTTTTCCGGCTTGGTGCGGGCAGCCGGGAAGGTATGGCTTATACGGATGCACAAGAGATTTCCTCCTGGGCAGCGGCTAGTGTGGCCGAGGCGGGAGTGGCCGGGCTGATGCAGGGAGACGGCACCAAATTCCAGCCGAAGAAGCAGGTCACCCGCGCTGAGGTGGCAGTAATGGTAGGCCGTCTGGTTGAGATCGGCTCTTCACTATAAGATGAAAGCGAGGGATTGAAATCTCATGCGTAAACAACTGTTCTCCATTCTGATGTCGGTTCTGATGCTGCTTGGCTTGCTGGATTCAGTGACTGCCTTTACGGTTACGGTATCCGCCGCGGAAGCTGGTATAGAAGTAGTTCCGGCGAAGAATGTTGCACTGAATGCACAAGTTACAGCATCAGGTCAATGCAATGTGAATGAACGGCCGCAATTTGCTGTAGACGGCAAGAACGACACGAAGTGGTGCGATAATACAACAGCCAAGATCAAATGGATGAAGCTCGACCTTGGTAAGGAATATACGATAAACCAATGGACGGTTTACAACGCAGGGATCAATGAGAGCTCGAACAGCCCGTTCTGGAACACACAGAATTTCCGGCTGCAGAAGAGTGATGATGGCCAGAGCTGGAGCGATGTGGATGTTGTGCAGGGTAACGTGCAGACGGTCGTTGACCGGTATTTGCCTGAACCAGTGACAGCCCGCTATCTCCGGTTCTATGTAAGCAAAGCTGCAGCGAGCGGCGATACTGTCCGGCTGTATGAGCTGCAGGTATATGGAGTGGATGCCGGGAAGTATCCGGCATATCCTGCAGTAAATCTGGAGCCAGTGGATTATGTCGATCCGCTTATCAACACCCTGGGTGATAACGGTCAGACGAATCCGGGACCGTCGACGCCGTTCGGACTCGTCTCCCTGGGACCTGACAGCGACGGCGGGGCGTTCAGCGGCTATTATTATCAGGACAAATACCTGAAGGGCTTCTCCCAGGTGCGGTTCAGCGGTGTAGGCTGCAGCGGGGCAGGCGGTAACATTCTGATGATGCCTGAGACCCGCTCCTTCACCAAGAACGTGAATGAATACAAGCAGCTATACGATAAGAGCAGCGAGCAGGCTTCCGCAGGATACTACGGGGTTATGCTGGCCTCGGGAATCGGCGTGGAGCTCACGGCATCGGATAATGTCGGCTTCCAGCGCTATACATTCCCGGCGTCCGCGAAGACGGGTTCTGTACTCGTGGATCTCTCCAATTCCTATGCCGGAATGCTTGATGCCAACCTGAAGGTGGAAGGCAGCAATGAAATTACGGGCATGATCCAATCCAAGAACGTATGCGGCAACGGGTATTATAAGCTTTATTATTCCATCCAGTTTGACCATGATTTCGATTCCTACACCTCCTGGCAGGGCGATACAACCGGAACGGAAGCAGTCCGTAACGGGGCGAACAGCGGAGTCTGGGTCAACTTCGACACGAATGACGGCAAAGTGATCCAGGCTAAGGTCGGTCTGTCGGCGGTAAGTGTGGAACAGGCCAGAGCCGAGGTGAAGCAGGATATTGCAGACTGGGATTTCGACGCCCAGCATGCCAAGATCCGCAGCACCTGGAGCGATGTTCTGGGCAAAGTGGAAATCAAGGATGAAGATGAAGAGAATAAGAAAGTATTTTATACGCAAATGTACCATACGTACCTGCATCCGAAGAACGTAACCAGCTCAGCCGGAACGTTCAAGGCGGGCAGGGATGAGAATACGGTGCGCCAAGCGTCCGGGCTTGGTGAGGATTTTGAATACTATAACGGCTGGACGACCTGGGATGATTTCCGCAAATACTCCCTGTTCTCTGTGCTGGAGCCGCAGAAGTATAACAACATGGTGAAGTCGCTGGTTGACCTTTACAAGACCAGAGGGACCTACACGCAATGGGGGGACGGTTATTGGCCAAGCCCGACGGTGCGCAATGAATTCAACGGTGCCGTCATTCTCGATGCCTATGCGAAAGGCTTCACGGACTATGACGTGTACACGGCGCTAAAAGGAATGGCAGTCGATGCTGACAACTTCTCGATCTCGGACAGCGAAATTTCCGGCAAGCTGGAGAAGGCGAAGAGTGCCTATTTCCCGATGAAGCTTGCTGCACTGCTGGGCGATAAGAGCACATATGAGAAATATAAGAAACTCGCACTCTCCTATCAGAAGCTGTGGAATGCGAATCAGGTCGATGAGAACGGCGTCAAGACCGGGTTCTTTACCCCGAACGGTACGACAGTGGCTAAAGGGGATGTAACCGCAGTGGACAAGTATGCCTATCAGGGCAATCTTTGGACATACCGCTGGTCCGCTACACAGGATATCAATGGTCTGGCCAAGCTGATGGGCGGCAAGACAGAAATGGCGAAGCAGCTGCAGGATTTCTTTGCCCGGAATGAGTACATGGCTATCAACGAGCCGGACATCGATGTACCCTATCTGTTCAACTATCTGGGTTATCCTTATCTGACCCAATATTATGCCAGAGAATATACTACCGAGGTGGTTACTCAGAAATACCACAACCACGGGCCGTATGCTTTCCCGATTCAATCGCGGGTCTACCGCGCTGATCCTGAAGGTTATCTGCCTTCTATGGACGACGATGCAGGGGGGATGTCCTCCTGGTATGTGTACAGCGCAATGGGCCTCTTCCCCGGAAATCCGGGGGACGCCAATTTCCTGATCGGCTCACCCGTTTTCTCGGAGCTGACCCTGCATCTGGATAATGGCAAGACCTTTACTATTAAAGCGGACAATGTCTCCTCCGCCAACCGGTTCATTCAATCCGCCGCCCTGAACGGTCAATCGTTTGATCAGGCCTGGATCGGCTATGATGATCTGATGAACGGAGGCACGCTGGAATTTGATATGGGAGACACGCCCAATTATGCTTGGGGGGCTTCGGCCAAATCGGTACCTCCTACAGCAGATTATGACGCTGACATTGAGAACACACTCTCCCGGACTTCATTGATCAGCGAAGGTTCAGAGTGGAAATATTATGATAAGGGCACAGCCCCGGCGGATGGCTGGACAGGGGCAGGCTTCAATGACAGCAGCTGGTCCTCCGGGCAGGCACCGCTCGGCTATGACAACAAGGGATATGCCAAAACTGTGATAGGCTACGGCCCGGATGCAAGCAAGAAATATACGACTGCCTATTTCCGCACAACGTTCGAAGCGTCCGAGCTGAAGGATATTCTGGAGCTGAACGCCAGTCTGATCCGTGACGATGGTGCCGTGCTCTACCTGAACGGTCATGAGATTATCCGGACGAACATGCCGGACGGGGCTGTGGCTTATGATACCAATGCCAATGCTACAGTCGGCGACGAACGTGACTGGAACCGTTATGAGATCAATCCGGATTATCTGCAGGAAGGCATTAATGTGCTCGCCGCAGAAGTGCATCAGGTAAACTTCAGCAGCTCGGATATTGCATTTGATCTCAGTCTGGAGACGGTCAAGCAAATGATGAAGCCGGACGCACCGACAGCTCCCCTGGTGGATGATTCAGCCAACACCTTTGGCTGGACAAGGGTACCGGGCTTCGAAAGCCCGGCGGATTATGAATACAGCACCGACGGCGGCGTGAGCTGGAAGACGGCCACGGCGAATCCGCAGATGGTCGGACCGCAAGCTTTTGTGGCGGGTGCTGTACAAGTACGCATCCAAGCAAATGAAGAACGGAATGTCATGACAGGCGAAGCCTTGGTTTCTAATGCCCCGTACACCTCGGACATCCTATGGGATGTGTACGATCTGAAGGCAGACGTGAAGCGCACAGGCAATATGACCGTAGAGGTATCAGGAACTCTCAAAGGAGATTATGTAGACTCGGCGGTTGCTATAATTCAGCTGATGGACGGCGGAGAGCAGGCGCTGCTGTCCAGTGCCGTACCGGTCCAGTCCGGCGGCTTCGAGCTGACGCAGAACTTCAGTGTGAACGCCGGCAAGTATCAGGTGAATGTCTACCTGGTGGACAGCTATAACGGCAACATCTACGACTCATTATGGCTGGCTGATCCTATTGAATCGCAGCCGGAGCCAGCACCGCAGAACCCTGGTGAACCAAGTGAACCTGGCGAACCTGGAGGAGAGCAGCCGGGCGGGGAAGATCCGTTGCCTGAACCGCTGCCGGTACCGGTGAAGACTCCGGTTGTACCTGACCCGGCGGAGGAACCGCAGCCACCGGTAGTGGATATGGGGACGATAGAATTTGAGAACCGCTCGGCCTGGTCGGATGCGGTCAATACGTTCAACAACAATAAGCTGAAAACTGAAGACGGCAATAACGGTACGGTGGTCGCCAATACCTTTACCGGCGCGTGGCTATCCTTTGCGGATATCGATTTCGGAACCAAAGGGACAAACCGGATTACGGTCGAGTATAATGCAAACTCTGACCGTACACCGTCGGATGCGGTGCTTGAGCTGCGGCTTGGGGCTGTAGACGGCGAGCTTCTCGGCAATGTGGAGCTTAAGAATACCGGTGCAGGGTGGACGCAATACAAGGCGGCGGCAGCAATACTCAATCGTACATTGACCGGTAAGCAGAGCCTGTTCTTCGTGCTGAAGGGCAGTACAGACGGCAATCGTCCGTATATCGCCAATCTGGACAAGTTCATCTGGGACTACCAGGCGATCCGGACAGACTACACTAAGCTGGAGCTGGAGAGCTATGATGCCTGGTCCACGGATAATAATCCGGCCAACGGCGGTCCGCTGAAGACCGAGAACGGTACCAGCGGCAAGCAGGTTGCCAATACCTTTAGCGGGGCCTGGCTGGCGTACAAGGGAATGAACTTCGGCAGCACGGGCGTGAATCAGTGGTCGCTGGAGTATACAGGCAATTCAACGAATACGGCTGCAGATTCATCTGTTGAAGTCCGTCTGGGCGGAGTGGACGGTGAGCTTGCAGGCACTCTGTCAGCACCGCCGACTGCAAATGCCTGGGGGACGTACAAGACTGTGTCCGGCGCGCTGAGCAAGAATCTTTCCGGCATGCAGGACATCTACCTGGTGTTTAGGGGCACAACGGATTCAACCTTCAAGTATATCGGTAATTTTGACAATGCGTCCTTCTCTCTGGCCGCAGCTGAACCGGATGTTCTTGTGGAATTTGAGAACAAGACTGTTTGGTCTGATGCGAAAAACACCTTCAACAGCAATCCGCTCAAAACTGAGGGCAACAACGGCGGAACTGTAGTGGCCAATACATTTACCGGAGCCTGGTTCTCCTTTGAGAATGTTGATTTCGGCGTACAGGGCAAGAACTACGTATCCATCCAGTACGATGCGCCGACCAATCGTGCCCCGGCTGACATCACAGCTGAGATCCGGCTGGGCGGCAAAGACGGTACCGTGATCGGTACGGTCAGTCTGCCCAATACAGGCGGAGCCTGGGGGAACTACAAGACTGCAGGCGCTCTGCTCAGTCAGACACTGACCGGCAAGCAGCATCTGTATGTCTCACTGAAGGGCTCGACTACTTCGAGTCTGAACTATGTGGGCAACCTCGATAAACTAATCTTCACGAAGAAATGATGGAGTGATTGCTGCAGAAGGCCCATAGGAGACTTGTCTCCTATGGGGGCCTTCTTTGTTGCTAATTTCTTAATTTCATAAAATGATAAAAAGCTGCGTCTCTCATGGAAATATCCTTAGGGAAAGGCTCCGCACTATTGTGATCCGGCAGGCATGCTATAGTACAGCGGCGCTTCCTCCTGCAGGGTGCCCTCCAGTCTGCCCCCTTCCTTGCGCCAATACTCAATACCGCCAAGCATCTCCTTGACAAGGTAGCCCTGTGCAGCCAGTCTGGCTGCGGCTTTACTGGCTCCATTGCAGGCGGGTCCCCAGCAATACAGAATGAGTACATCATCTTTGGGCAGCTCCGGAGAAGTATGGTTTATCCGCCCGGAGGGCAGGGAGAGGGCTCCCGGCAGGTGAGCCTCTTCATATGAACGGGCATCGCGGACATCGACCAGCTGAAAGCCGGTGATCCCTTCACGCAGATCGTAAGCCACATCGGCCACATCGGTCTCGAATGCTGCTTTTGCCGTGAAATAGCGTACCGCATCTGCGGAGGCCGCTGCCGGAGCAGCCAGTACTTGAGATTTCGCCTGTAGTTTCATTGCAGAGTCCTCCTTGGTTAAATGGGTTGGATTTATTATATAAGAGAACTATAATTGGAGTTATCTATAGTCTGTGATACTAAATATCGAAAATATTGATAATTCAGGAGAACTGTGTATGGAATTAACCTATTTGCGGACCTTTTGTACAGTGGCGGACCACGGAAGTTATACCCGGGCGGCAGAAGTGCTGGGTTACGCACAATCGAGTGTGACGGCGCAGATTGCCAAGCTGGAGGAGCTGTACGGAGCCATTCTGCTGGAGCGTTCGGGCAGGGGGATGATTCCAACCTTCGCCGGCAGCAATCTGCTCCCGTATGCCCGGCAAATGCTGGTGCTGAGTGCGGAAGCTAAAGGGATAATCTCCGGCGGTGATCAGGGAGTGCTGAATATTGGAGCCATTGAGACGCTGGCCGCTTATTATCTGCCTCACCGGCTGCACCGGTACCGGGAGCAGCATCCCGGAATGCAGCTGCGGGTACAGCCCGGCTCTGAAGAAGATATCATCGCCGCAGTCAAAGATAAAACGGCCCATTTCGGTCTGATCTTCGATTTTCCGTATGCGTCGGGGGAACTGGTTACTCTGCCGCTGCGAGAGGAGCAGCTGTATGTGATCACCCATCCGGAGCATCCTATGGCAGCCGAAAAGGCGGTTACCCCGGAGCGTCTGGAGGGGGAACCGCTGGTGCTGACAGAGAGTACCTGTACTTACCGGAAGCAACTGCAGCATGTGCTCAGGGAATCCGGTATAACTGCGCGTGTAGATATGGAGTTTGGGAATCTCGAGGGGATCAAGCAGGCGGTGAAGCGCAGCTGGGGGACGGCCTTTCTGCCGCGGTATGCGGTGGAGGAGGAGCTGCGCACCGGTGCCTTAACCGGAATTCCCCTGGCCGGGCAGCTGGAGCCGTTCTATATTCAGCTTATCTACCGCAAGGAGCAGCGGCTATCCCCTGTATTCATGGAGTTCATTGCCCATATGCAGCTGCAGGAGCCTGTATAACACATCTTACATTCTCAGCATCAGCCACCCCCGAGACTTATACAGGTTCTTCAGAAAAAGACGGCTTCAGCCATAAACCCTGGCTGAAGCCCGTCTTAAATATGTCTATGCCGCTTCCGGCAATCCGCCGTCTACCACTTGGAGCCGCCGGAAGAATTCCTGCCGGACTTGCCGCCGCCCCAGGAAGAGCCGCCCGACGACCGGCCTCCGCCGCCCCAGGAGGAGCCGCCGGAGGAACGTCCGCCGCCGAATCCGCCTGAGGAGGGCGGCCCGGAGGACATCCGCTTGCGGGCCTGTTCTCTCCGCTGCTGTTCCCGCATCATTGCCAGGCGGGCCGCCCGCTCTGCCTCTTCCTTCTGGCGGACAAGCCGGTTCGCTTCCTCCACGAAGCTGGAAATCTGCGAAGCATAAGAACGTCCTGTACTCTCCAGTTCATCCAGATTGTATGGACGGGCGGACAGGCGCTGCTCCAGCTCGGCATATTCCGGCAGCAGGGACAGCTGGAAGCGGCTCTGTGCAGCAATACCTCTGCTATGCAGCAGACTCTGTGCCGCATCGACCCGGCTCTGTCCTTCCGTGAACAGCCTTCTCAGGCTGTCCAGACGTTCGTACAGAGAGCTCAGACTGCTGTCGATACTGCTGAATTTGCCCTCAGTCTCGTCCTGCAGCGTTAGCAGCCGGTCAAGTCCGCTGCGCGCATTCTCATATTCACCGCGTGCATCGCTGGTCCAGGTCTCAATCTGCGGCACTTCGCCTGCGCCTTGCCGCAGTGCGGCACCTGTCTCCTCAAGCGTCTTCTCCAGACTGTCCAGATGCTGGCGGGCGAACTGGTTCCCCGCCTCGGTGAGCTTGCCCTGCAGCTCATTGCGCCGCTGGGTCAAGCTGCCCCACTTGCTGCGCACCGTCTCCAGATCTGCGCGGTTGCTCTGCCGGATCATGGCCTGGCGCTCCGTCATGGCGACGGCTTCAGCCAGCAGCGCGTCCAGCGCGGCACCGATCCGCCGCACCTCATCCATGTCACCGCTGCGCAGCGGCGCCTCCAGGGACCCGGCGGCAGCCGAAGCCTGCTCCAGACTGTCATAGGGCTTAACCTTCATATTGTGCAGGGAGTTCTGCTCAATCAGTCCGGCAATGCGGCTGCGGGCAGCGGCCAGAACCCCGGGGAATGCCTTCAGCTTATCGTCAAAAGCATCTACATCCTGCAGGTCCCGCTCAATTTGCTCCTGGCGCTCCTGCGCCTCTTCTGTAATATCCTGTGCGGCAATCGGGTCAAACAGCTCCAGCTGGTCAGCTTTGGCGGTTTCTGCGGCCAGCTCCTCCAGGTCCTCGGCGATTTCCTGCAGCGGATAGCCGGTCGCTTGGGCCGCTTGCTGCAATTGTCCGTCAAGCTCTGGCGCATCCTGCTTCAATTCAGTGATCTGCTGCTTGACGTTCCGGTCGGCATCGCTGATGACAGCAATATTCTTCTCTTCCTCTTCAAGCGAGGTGCGGAAATTACTTTCCGTCTGCTGAAGCTGTTCTGTTGCAGCTTTGAGGGCGGACAGGCGGTAGAAGGGCGGCAGGGCGCCTTGCCCGCTTGTCTGCAGCGCTGAGATCTCGACCAGCTGCGAGGTCAGGCGCTTCGATATGCCCTCGACCAGTTCTCCGGTCTTGCCCTGCACGATTCCCTGGAAGGGCTGAAGGGATTCGAGAGCGCGATTCGCCCGTACCAGCAGGTCAGACAATAGTTCCTGCTGATTGGCAAGCCCGCTGCGGCGGCGCATTCCTGTAATCAGCACGTACAGCAGGAGCACCAGTAAGGCGGCCACGGCTACAATAGCGGCGAGCGATAAGAAGGAGAGTCCGCCCCTGCCGGTTTCGGCCGCCCCCGATCCGCTGCTTCCGGCTGTTCCGCCGCTGCCGCCTGATCCGCTACCCGCAGTACCACCTCCAGCAGTTCCTCCGGCAGCACTGCCCGGTCCGCTGCCGACGGCTTGCAGCTCCTTAATGACAGAGCTGATTCCTAAGGCGAAATCACCGTCTCTGGCATAAGGATTGAAGTAAGTCTCCAGCAGCTTAGTGATTGCCGCGCTTCCTGAAGCTCCGCCAAGGTTCTGCGACCAGGCATTGAGCGAGTTCTGCAGCTCCGGATTATCGAAGTTAATCTCCGTCTGCTGGTCTCCGTAAGCAATCAGAAGCAGGATATCCCGGGTCTTCAGCTTCCAGGTATCGTATACCTCCTCTGCATAACTGGCTGGATCCGCGCCGTCAAGAGAGTCTATTGTCAGGATATGGAGAGTATAGCGGTCCGTTGCGGCCATCCGGGTGATAGCTTCCGCTTCCTGGGCAGTAAGTAAGCCGGCTTCATCAGTAACAACTCCCTGCTGTACAGGAATATCCGCAGCATAGACGCCGGGGATCTGGAGCAAGGATAATAGTAAGACCAAGGCGAGGATTTTTCTCAAGTCTGCACACTCCGATCTATGGGCTGTTGTTCGTTATATTATGCTAATCATTATATCATTAAACATTCCGGAGACCTCAGATGCAGCCGTCCCGGAATTAGTCCCCGTATACCACAAAAAAAGCCGCATTCCCGTTAAGGAAATGCGGCCGTATACATTCTTCTATAACTAATAGCAATGGCGTCCTTGCCATAGACAGGGAGGCTTAGCTGTTGTGTGCGGAATAATCTACCGGGTTTGCAGACAGAGGATATACTGCAATCTGGACTTGATCTCTTTTTGCCATTTCATATCTCCGACTTTTACAGCAAGATTGAGCAGATCCAGGTAATCGTCAACCTGTAATGCGGTCCGGGTGGTGGCTGCGTTCATGGGTGTTCAGTCTCCTTTTAACTCAGATATAGTCAAGTAATGAATACTAGATATTCAATAATGATAATCATTATCAACCGTTATTGCTATTATCCACATTTTGCTCCCAAAAAGCAATACAAATATAAAGTTTCTTATTTTAAAATATAAGAATTTATAAATAAACGATTCTGCAGAATTTGCACATTTTATCAGAACTGAAGCATAACTAGCAGGAACCTTACCATTTTTTGTCGAATACAGCTTCATAATAAATGCGTTTAGCCGATTTTTATGGGACAAAGGAGAATTGCGATGAAGCGGTGTAAACTCTTGCTTCTAATTGGCATCGTGCTCATGATTACACCCCCCGCTGCCGCTCACGCCGAAAGACAGGATATTAAGTACCAGGCAGAACTGGAATATCCCCCTTACAAGTACATACAGAACGGATATCTGACAGGCTTTGATATTGATCTGACGAGTATGATTTTTGAGAAAAAGGATTATCTTATTCTATACAGCACCGGGGAATGGGAGAGTACATACAGCCTGCTGACTGAGGGCAAGATTGACACGACCGGCCTCATGGCCGTAACCGAGGAGAGAAAGCAGGATACCTTGTTCTCCAGACCTGTGCTAAGGAGCTACATTTCCGTCTATTCCCGCCAGGAGCTTAGTGAAGAAGTGAAGCTGAGCACGTTGAAAAATTACAAAATCGGTGTAGGCAAGGGACAGTATTCGGAAACTGTTCTGCAGAATAAGGTGGGAATCTCATCCACACAATACATAGAATATGCAACCGTACCTGAAGCAGTGGAGGCTCTGCGCAAGGGCGAGATTGATCTGCTGTTCGAGAATCAGGGGGTTGTGGATTATCTGATTGTTGAACAGGGGCTGACCGGAACGATTGTCCGCAAAATGAACAATCTTTATCCTCAGGATGTCGCTTATGGCATCAGCAAGACCAAGCCGGAGCTGGTGTCTTATGTGAATGCCAGACTTGAGCGGCTGGAACGCTCCGGGGCATTCGAAGAGCTGTATCAGCAATATTTTTTCGCTCACTCAGATTATCATCAGTCGATGATCCGTAACAGAATCATATCAGGAGTGGCCATAGGGGCTATCCTGCTGGTATTCGGCGCTGTGCTGCTCCGGATCTATATCCGGCGTCTGCGCCGGACAATTCACTCTGAACAGGAATTCTTCGAGGATGTGATCGAGAATACCGGGATGATCATATGGGCGGTTCATGGAGACAAGCGGAGCGTGCGCTTCAATCAATATGCCGAGAAAATGACCGGGCTTTCAGAGAAGGATGTGCTCGGCGTGAGTATCGATGACCTGCCTGGTCTTGAGGGCGGAGCGGCAGTGCTGCGGGATCTCCTTACCAAAGCGGTTTATCTCGATTATGTGACTAATGTGGAGCTGAAGCTTCCGGAGCATTCTCCGGCTGCGCATTATTTCTCCATCCGCACTACCCTGATCAAGGGGATGGATGATCAGGCGGAGGATATATTCGTCCTGGTCGGGCTTGATATCGATGAACGCAAACAGAACGAACTTAAGCTGCAGATGAGTTACGAGGAACTGGAATCTACCTATGAGGAGCTTGCGGCAACTGAAGTTGAGCTGCAGGACCAGTTCAACCGGCTGGGCGTCAGTGAACGGCGTTTCCGTCTGGCCTCCGAAGGCTCAGGTGCCTATATGTGGGAGCTCGACTGGGATAGCGGCTTCTACAAGCTCTCGGACCGCTGGTATGAGGTCATGGGCTACACCGAGGAAGAGATCAACGCCTTCGAAGGCGGCGTGCTCAGCATCATTCATCCGGATGATCAGGAATCTGCACGCAAAGCCAGACAGGAGCATCTTACCGGGCTGACTCCGATCTACGAAACCGAGTACCGGATGAAGACCAAAGATGACGTCTACGTCTGGTTTGAGGTTAGAGGGAAGGCGATTGTGGACCCGAGAGACCAAATCGTACTGTTCCTTGGCTCGCTGATTGATATCAGCAAGCGGAAGCAGGCGGAGTTCAATCTGAATAACAGCTATCAGGAGCTTGAAGCGACCTATGAGCAGCTTACGGCTACGCAGCAGGAGCTTGTAGGGCAATATGAGATGCTGCTGGAGAATCAGAAGAACATGCACCGCCTGGCTTATGTGGATTCGCTCAGCAATCTGCCGAACCGGATCTGTCTGCTGGAGACGATGGAGAATTATTTCCGCCGGCCGGGGGGGAGAGCAGCGCTGCTGTTCGTAGACACAGACAACTTCAAGTATATTAATGATACGCTAGGACATAAATCCGGCGACATTCTGATCCGCAAGGCCAGCGAGCGCCTGCAGTCGGTAGTCCGGGAAGGGGACATGCTCTCCCGGCTCGGCGGCGACGAATTTGTAGTGTTTCTCAAAGACATAGAGAGCCGCGTGGATGTGCTGAATCTGGCCGAGGACATTATGCGCTCCTTCCGCAAATCCTTCCTCATCGGCGAGAGCAACCTGTACGTCTCCTGCAGCATCGGGATCTCCTTCTACCCGGAAGACGGGGAGACAACAGAGGAGATTCTGAAGAATGCTGACGTAGCGATGTACCGGGCCAAAGAAGAAGGGAAAAGCACCTATATAGTTTATGATAAATCGATGCATACGGCATTTAATGAACGGATGAACATTGAGAAGCATCTGCGGAGTGCCATGAACAATAATGAATTTGAGCTGCATTATCAGCCGCAGGTGCAGATTGAGACCGGACTGATCTCGGGATTCGAGGCTTTGATCCGCTGGAACAGTCCGGTGCTCGGTTTTGTCTCCCCGCTCTCCTTCATCAAGATTGCCGAGGATTCCAGGCTGATTATTTATATCGGGGAATGGGTGCTGCGGGAAGCCTGCAAATTCATGAACAGCATCCACCAGCTTACCGGAATCTCTTATAAAATATCAGTGAATATATCCATTATTCAGCTGCTGCAGGATGATTTCGTGGAGATTGTGCTGGATAGTCTGGAAGAGAGCGGTCTTGAGCCGAGCAGTCTGGAGCTGGAGATTACGGAATCCATATTCATGGAATCGTTCGAGAGCACCGTCAGCAAGCTGGAATTCCTGAAGTCGCGCGGCATCCGGATTGCGCTGGATGATTTCGGGACGGGGTACTCCTCCTTAAGCTATCTTCAGCAGCTGCCGATCTCCACACTCAAAATGGACAAAATTTTCATTGATTCCCTTGCGGATAAAGCCTTTAGTGAGTCCTTCGTTCAGACGATCATTATTCTGGGCCATAAGATGGGCCTGGATGTTGTAGCCGAGGGTGTGGAGGATGCCAGCCAGCTGGCCTTTCTCAAGGAATCGAATTGTGACAAGGTTCAGGGCTACCTGATCAGCCGGCCGGTGCCGCAGCGCAAAGTAATTGAACTGCTCGTGCCGCAGAAGCGTTATGAAGTAGATCATCTGAATTAGAGCTATAGATTACATAGTAAAAGCGGGTCCCGGGCATGGATAATATGCCTGTGGACCCGCGGTCCCGGGCATGGATAATATGCCTGTGGACCCGCTTTTTTTGAAATATTAGAATGTATATTCGTAGCTAGAAGATGACGATTTTGTTCTTGCCTGTTTTTTTGGCTTCATACAGGGCATCGTCTGCCTGCTGAAAAGTGGAGCTCTTCGAATCGGTTCCATCATAATCATGCATGCCGATGCTAACAGTAACCGATTTATTCTCCATTTCACTAATGGGCAGGCCGGCAATTCCGGTTAGGATCTTGTCCATAATCCGCACGGAGTCCTCCAGCGGCTTGGCCGTCAGAATGATAACGAACTCTTCACCGCCGTACCGGGCTGCGAAGTCATCCGATCCGATATGCTGCAGCATGACTGCAGCTACCTGCTTCAGTACAATATCGCCAACCCAGTGGCCATACTGGTCATTTACTTTTTTGAAATTGTCGATATCCAGAACCGCCAGCTGCAGGGGAAAAGGATTGTTCTGCTGATGCTCAATCAGCCAGCCCAGATATTCATGAAAGGTCTTGTGATTGTACAAGTCGGTCAAGGGGTCAATCTTGGACAGCCTGTCCATAATAATATTCTGAATGCGCAGATCCTGCTCCGATTTCACCGAATTCTCCAGTGACTGCATTAGATCCCGTCCCCGTGCAATGACGCCGAACCCGGCCAGTGAAGTTCCTGCGAAGATAAGGGTGATAATAATGTTCTGGATGCGCAGGGTATAGTCATAGGTGGCTGTGTTGAGGAACAGCATAATGATATAGATCAGGCAAATAACCGAGGAAGCCTTCAGATAATTGTCCTTCAGATAGATCATGGATACCAGCAGCGGAAGCAGCATAATGAGCGGCTTCACATGAAACTCCGTGCTCAGATTCATGATCATCAGAACGCCGTATAGATGGCTTGCGACAATAATTGAGAACTCGGACATCAGCGGTTTCCATTTATGTACAACCTCAAGAATCAGAAGCAAGACGAGCAGTATGGAGTCGGGGATCGCTATGTGGTTAATGAAATATTGCCTGCCGGAGAGCTCAGGCCGGTGGCCCCACATGGATAAGGCAACAAATAGCTGGCTTGCCAGATAAACAAACAGGACCATCCAAAAAGTATTGAGGAGGACGCGGTTCCAGTACATTTGGCGAGGAGTTGGCGGTGGGATGTGCATAAGATGTTCCTCTTTTCCAGTGGCAATATACTTATATATTCGACAATTATCCCGATTTTCCTCCCTAATCCGATACTGTGATCATTGTTCGTGTTTTGGTGATTAACACTAGGTATTTATAGCTACTCATGCTGTTATAATGATGCAAACACGAATTATTAATGCGATATATCCTTGACACATTCGCATAATTTCTGTAGAATTCCAATTGGCTCACAATAATGAGCTAAGCTGTTCGTATATCCTCAATGATAAGGTTTGGGGGTTTCTACAGGGGACCGTAAATTCCTGGCTACGAATAGGGTGCATTTTGCATACCTATGAAGAGGGCGGGATTTTTGTGCTGTTTGCGTAAGTGAATTTATATTTATCGCAGAAACAGAGCAGCCCTTATCCACTGCGGGGCAGCCGTTTCATCCTGGGAGGAACAGAGAACCTATGAGTAAATATGATGTGATTGTTGTTGGAGCCGGTCCGGCCGGAATATTCGCCTGCTATGAACTGACACTTAAAGCACCGGAGCTGAAGATCCTGCTGGTGGACAAGGGCCATGATATCTACCGCCGGAATTGCCCGATTCTGGAGGAGAAAATCAAGCTCTGCCCTCCGGCTTCGGGCCGTAAGGAATTCGCCGGATGTCTGCCGGCCTGTTCGATTACTGCAGGCTTTGGCGGTGCAGGTGCGTACAGTGACGGCAAATTCAACATCACGACCGAGTTCGGCGGCTGGATGACCGATTATCTGCCTCCTTCCAGGGTGATGGAGCTGATTGAGTATGTTGACGGCATCAACCTGGAGCACGGGGCCACGCCGGTTATTACCGATCCGACTACCGAGAGCATCCGCGGGATTGAGCAGCGGGGGTATGCGGCAGGGCTTAAGCTGCTGCGTGCGCAGGTCCGCCACCTGGGAACAGAACAGAACCTGGAAATCCTGAAATCCATATACGAATATTTGAAGACGCGCATTGATATGCTGTACAAGACTGAGGTAGAAGATATTGTTACCGTCAAGGAGAACGGTGCACATCGCATTACGGGCATTACCTTGAAGAACGGTGAGAGCCATGAGGCGGATCAGATAATGATTGCTCCGGGACGTGACGGATCTGCCTGGCTGACTGCGGTGCTGAAGAAACGCCGGCTCAAAATGTATAATAACCAGGTGGATGTAGGGGTGCGCGTGGAAACCTCTGATGTGGTGATGCGTGAGATTAACGAGCATCTCTATGAGGGGAAATTCATCTTCAATACATCTGTGGGGACACGGGTCCGCACCTTCTGCAGCAACCCTTCAGGACATGTTGTCGTGGAGAATCACAGCGGAGTGATGGCAGCGAACGGACACTCCTACAAGGACCCGGCGCTTGGCTCCAAGAATACCAACTTTGCCCTCCTGGTCTCCCATACCTTCACCGAGCCGTTCGATAAGCCGAATGAATATGCCCGGGAAATCTGTAAGCGGGCCAATGATCTGTCCAGCGGCGGTGTGATCGTGCAGAAGTACGGCGATATCCTGCGCGGCCGCCGCTCCACGGAGACACGGATCAAGGAAGGGTTCCTTGAGCCCACGCTGAAGGAAGCGGTGCCTGGCGATCTGGGTCTGGTCCTGCCGTACATCACGATGAAGAGCCTGATTGAAATGATCGAGGCGCTGGAGAAGGTTACACCGGGTATTGCCTCCGAGCATACGCTGTTCTACGGAGTTGAGGCGAAGTTCTATTCTGCCCGGCCTAAGCTGACAGAGCAATTCGAGACCGAGATCTCCGGGCTCTACTGCGGCGGCGACGGTGCAGGCATTACCCGCGGCCTTGCACAGGCCGGAGCGGCCGGAGTATGGATCGCCCGGGGAATGATGGCTAAGATTAAACAAGCGGGCAACATGCAACCGGCAGTTCTGTAGAACCGCCCAGGTGGATGCCGGAAGGACAGCCTTACACGCAGAAGCTGCGGTGTACACGGGCTGTCCTTTTTTTGGAGGTTATATGTTGGGGTCTTAACCTCCCCGGCCTCTATATCCTTCCTAGCCTCTACCCATCTTACCCCTACCCTCCCGCAGCCAATGCTCCTTGTTTTCAATTGTTTTACCGGTTTGCCGAGTCTGGAGGATATGCGGGAGTGGGAAAAGTTGGAGCTAGTCCGCTTGAAAGGTAGGGGGAGCAGAAATAGATGGATTACCTCCACTTTCTTCCGTTCATTCGTAAGAAACGGTCAACTTAAGATACGTTTATCCACTTGTTGTGGCAGGCGTGGTGGGGATAGATCTGGCGGTGTAAACTAGAGTGTTTCGGCGGAAGAGCAGAGGAAGAATAATTGTACGAAGCAGGTAACATTGTCCTGTAAAAAAGAGCAGCAGGCTGCCCGGTCAGGGAGTACCTGCTGCTCTTTGCGGGTTGTACCGGGTCTCGGCCCGGACTAGGTAACGTCAGCGGGGAGGCTGCGCAGCCCGCTCCAGATGCTCTGCCAGTTCTTGCCTGCAATCCGCTTCTCATAAATAGGCAGCAGATGCGGATGGGCGGCGAAGTAAGGCGAGGGCCGCAATACCAGCTGAATAACATCCGAAATTCCATGAGGGGCGGCCAGAATTACTTCCCCATTCCCGTCCAGGGAGAGTCCAAGCGCCGTTGCCGTCTCGGGGAATTTGGACATGCCGTCTGTGGACGAGTGATAGGGCGGCAGGTTATTGACGGTATGCATCCTGGCCTGGTTCTTGACTGACCAGGGAATTCCGGGATACCGGCTCTTCAGCTGGGCTTCCCAGGATTTCTCCACTTCCTCCCGCAGGTCGCCGGGGTCATAATAGATCACATCAATATCCGCGAGCAGTGTTCTCTCCGTAAAACCATGCTGCACATCCCAGATCTTGGACCGCACAAATCCGGCGCAGACCCACCAGTCCGGCAATTGCAAAGTTCCGGCTGCCTTCAGAATATCCATCATCCAGGCATCTTCCCTCACCCGCCGGAGAATGTCTGCTTCACTGGTTATTATCATTGTATAATCTCTTCTTTCTCTGCTGAAATGAAGACAATAATCCATTATAGCCCGGATGGAGCGGAAAGTGAACGCTTCGCAGAAGGCCTTTTTTTCTGAAAAATAAGGCTTTATAATGAACCGATAGATTATCCAATGGGGGCGTGAATGTGCAACATAACCTGAGTATTCTGCTGCAATTGTTTGAGCGGGCGGCGCTGCTGCTGATGTGTCTGTTCGTACTGACCCGGCTGCCGCGCTTTAAAGAGATTTTTGCCAAAGGAGTATATGCGCCGCAGGAGCTGGCGATTGTAACGGTGATCTTCAGCCTGTTCGCCATCTTTGGAACCTACAGCGGGATTAATGTGGAAGGGTCGCTGGTTAATGTGCGGATTATCGCCATTATGGCTGGCGGGATTCTCTTCGGCCCCTGGGTCGGGCTGATTACCGGGATTATCTCGGGGGTGCACCGTTTCCTGATTGATATCGGCGGGGTCACCTCGCTTCCGTGTCTGATTACAAGCATCACAGCAGGGCTTGTATCGGGGATCATCTACCGGCGCACCTCACCGGAACGACGCTGGATTGCCGGTATCGCGGCCGGGATGGCCTGTGAGGCGCTGACGATGGCGCTGATTCTGATTATGGCGGACCCTTATTCGCTGGGTGTGGATATTGTGTCGAAGATTGCTTTTCCGATGATTATCGGTCAGATCAGTGTCGGGCTGATTGTTACGCTCGTGCAGAGTGTCGAAGGGGAGAAGGAACGGATTGCTGCTAAGCAGTCCAAGCTTGCGCTGGATATTGCCAACAAGACGCTTCCGTATTTCCGCAATATTAATCCAGAGTCGCTGCGTACCATCTGCGGGATTATCAAGGAGGATATCGGAGCGGATGCGGTGGCGATTACCGATACAAGGTTTATTCTGGCCTATGTCGGTGTCGGTGAAGAGTATTATGCCGAGGCCAATGAGATTATCAGTGAAGAGACCAAGCAGACGCTGAAGAGCGGCGAGATCACCATCCGCGATGACGATACCGAGTACATGAACCGGGGCATCCGCTCGCTGATCATTATTCCGCTGAAGGAGAAGGGTGAAGTGACGGGGGCGCTCAAGATTTACTACACCAATGCGCATAAAATCACCTATTCCCTGCAGGCAATGGCAGTCGGGCTGTCACAGATCATCTCAACTCTAATGGAGGTTTCGCGGGTGGAGGGGATCAAGGAGATGGCCAACAAGGCCGAGCTGAAGGCGCTGCAGACGAGCATCAACCCCCATTTTCTGTTCAATGCGCTGAATGCCATTATCTCCTCGATCCGGATCGATCCGGACAAGGCGCGCGAGCTGATCGTCAACCTGTCGGGGTATATGAGATATAATCTGGAGCTGACCGATGAGTCCATTGATATCCGCCGGGAGCTACAGCAGGTCCAGCATTATGTGGAGATTGAGAAGGCCCGCTTCGGCAGCCGCCTGACCGTTCTGTACGATATTGATGAGGTGGCGGTGCGTATTCCAAGCCTGATTATTCAGCCGCTGGTGGAGAACGCGATTGTCCACGGGATTTTGAAGGAGAAGGGCAATGGCACTGTGGAAATTTCAGTCAAAGACCACGGTGACAGCGTAAGGGTGAGAATTGCCGACACTGGAGCGGGAATTAGCGAAGAGACGATTGCCAAGGTCTATAGCGGCAGTATGGAAGGGAACAAAATCGGACTGTACAACGTGCACCAGCGGGTGAAGCTGATCTATGGCACGGGTCTGACGATCCACCGGCTTGCTAAGGGTACGGAAATTTACTTTGATGTGATAAAGGAGCAGCGATGAGAGCGATAATTGTCGAGGATGAAGTGCTGGCGAGGCAGGAGCTTGCTTTTCTGATACAGGCACACAGCAGTTTCAAGATTGCCGCCGAGTTCGAAGACGGGCTGGATGCGCTGAAGTATCTGCAGACCGATGCTGTGGATGTGATTTTTCTGGATATTAATATTCCTTCGGTTGACGGCGTGCTGCTGGCCCATAATATTAGCCGTTTCGCGGTCAAGCCCTATATTGTGTTCATCACAGCCTATAAGGAGCATGCCGCCGAGGCGTTCGAGATCGAAGCGTTCGACTATATCCTGAAGCCTTACAGCGAGACGCGGATCAAAGCGATGCTGCAGAAGCTGGAGGGGGCCATTGCGGCCAGAAGCCGCCAGGGGGAAGAAGAGCCGGTCAAGCTCAGCAGCGGTAAGGTCAATCTGTGGAAAAATGAAAAGATCATCGTCGTCGATACGGACGAGATCTACTATGCTTCGGCGCAGGAGAAAACAACGAGCGTCATCACCAAAGACGGGGAGTACAGCATGGCCTTAAGCATCAGCGAATTCCATAGCCGCCTGCCGCAGGAGCAGTTCTTCCGCTGCCACCGTTCGTATCTCGTCAATCTGTCCAAGATCAAGGAGATTATCCCCTGGTTCAACAACACCTATCTGCTCCGGCTGCGTGATTTGGACTTCGAGGTGCCGGTCAGCCGCGGCAAGGTGAAGGAATTCAGGCAGATCATGCGCCTCTAGCGGCAGTTCATTCCCCGTTTGCGTCATCTCATTCCGGATTTCTCTTAAGTCAGCATCTTTTCGCTACAATGAAGAGGCAAAGCAAGCCTTGAAGCGACTTTGGAAGCGATATTAGAGAGAAAGAGGGAATCACCCATGACTACGACTACGCCAGGCAGCAAGCGGTGGCTCATCGTGCTAGGTACAGTGATTATGCAAATGGGACTGGGTACGATCTACACCTGGAGCTTGTTCAATGCCCATCTTGTCAGCAAATTCGGTTGGGAGCTCAGCTCTGTTTCGATAACTTTTTCCATCACCAGCTTTGCCCTGGCCTTCGCGACACTATTCGCGGGGAAACTGCAGGACCGGTTCGGCCTCCGCAGACTGACTGCTGCTGCCGGGATTATGCTAGGGCTTGGTCTGATTCTAAGTTCGCAGGCCAGCTCCCTCCCGATGTTCTACCTGCTGGCCGGCGTAATTGTCGGGTACGCGGACGGAACGGCATATATTACTTCACTCTCCAACCTGATTAAGTGGTTCCCGAAGAATAAGGGACTGATCTCCGGTGTATCCGTGGGTGCTTACGGCACGGGCAGTCTGATCTTCAAATATATCAACGGCAGCCTGATTGAGTCGGCGGGCGTGTCGAATGCTTTTCTGTACTGGGGCTTCATGGTGATGATTATGATCGTAATCGGCTCAATGCTGGTCCGGGAAGCGCCAGTGGCGGCCCCGGCAGCAGCGGGTATGGCTGCTGGGAATCGGGTGAAGCCTGCCGCTGGAGCCGTTATTGTACCGAAAGATTACACTGTTAAAGAAATGCTCCGCACGAAGGAAGCATACCTGCTGTTCGTGATCTTCTTCACCGCCTGTATGAGCGGCCTCTATCTGATCGGCATCGTGAAGGATATCGGTGTGCAGCTGGCCGGACTGGATGTTGCGGCAGCGGCGAATGCTGTAGCGATGATCGCGATCTTCAATACGGCCGGGCGCCTGATTCTGGGTGCATTATCCGACCGCATGAGCCGCTTGAAGCTGATTAGTGTAACGCTGGCTGTTACGGCTGCAGCGATGTTTACTCTCAGCTACGCCACCCTGAGCTACGGCATATTCTTCACCTGTGTGGCGGCGATTGCCTTCTGCTTCGGAGGTAATATTACCGTATTCCCGGCGATTGTCAGCGACTTCTTCGGCCTGAAGAACCACAGCAAGAACTATGGCATCGTCTATCAGGGCTTCGGCATCGGTGCGTTGTCCGGCTCGTTCATCGCCGCGTTCCTGGGCGGGTTCAAGCCTACGTTCATCGTGATTGGTCTGCTGTGTATCCTGGCCTGCATCCTGGCGGTTTCCCTGAAGCCTCCGGTACTCAGACAGGTAAAAGTAAAGGGAATGAGCCTGAAGCCTTCACGGCATACGGCTTAACCATATAGAAATTGATGCCGGCTTGAAAGAAACAGAGACAAAGAGTGTTGTAGAGAAAGAGAATGACGAGCAGCGAGTGTTGTAGAGAAAGAGCACTGTAAAAAAGAGTGCTGTAAAAAAGAGTGCTGAAGACCAAGAGACTGGTTTCGGAGAAGAGATGTCCATACTTCCGCGTGAGCGGAGGGGGATGTCTCTTTTTTTGTTCTGTGGTGAGGGATAAGAGTCTGGAGGGGGACGGATGAGAGGTGGAAAGTGCATAAATCAGCCTTCAATAAATCTGCTAAAGTTATATTATATTGGATTGAAAGATTACATAGGACGAAGCCCGTACAACCGTTTTTACTCGAATAAAGTTGTGCCGGTAGGCACTTTTTGCAGAAGTCAGGTGTTATAGAGATATACAAGCTAGGAGGTGAGGGCAACGTCACAGGAGAATATGCCGGATATGCGGCAGGTAGAGGCGGTCATTATCAGGGTTCAACAAGGGGAGCGGGAATCCTTTGCGTTCATTGTGGATGCTTTTCAGCAGCCGGTTTACCGGTATTGCTGCCGGATGCTGGGGAACAGGCAGGATGCCGAGGATGCGGTGCAGGATGTGCTGGTCAAAGCCTATCAATCCATCAGAGGGTACAAACCTACGGTTAGCTTCTCGGCTTGGCTGTACCGGATTGCCGGCAATCATTGTCTGAACCTGCTGCGCCGGCGGCGGATGCAGGGGCACTTCCTGCGGGTGTTCCGTCCCGATACGGCGGCAGCGGCCGGTCCGGAGCAGACGCTGGAAGAGCGGCTATACAGTCCGGCGCTGGAGGCTGCACTTGGACGGTTATCGCTGGAGGAACGGAATTTGCTTGTTCTGCGGGTGTTTGAAGAGCAGACCTTTCTGGAGATCAGCGCAATTCTGAACATTACGCCTAATGCGCTGCATAAAAGGATGGAGCGGATCAAACGAAAAGTGCGGGAAACGATGCAAGCGGAGGAGGGGATATCATGGAACGGGCAGGAATCGGCAATGAGTACCAAGATATAAGAGACGCTGCAGTCCGTGAAGAGCAGCTATCCGTGATAGAGGTTACTGATAGAGTTATGGCCCGTGTACGGGGGACTGAACAGAAGCGGAGTCCGCGCGGGATTAGATTCGCCGGTAAAACAGCTGCGTTCACAGGGATGCTGGTTATGCTGCTGCTGATCACAGTAACAGCCTACGCTGCCTCGGAGTATATTCAGATCCGGAATAAGGCAGGCGAGGTGAAGGTACAGCATCTTGCGGAGAGTCAGCTGCCGCAAAGCGGAGGGGGATCCTCATATTATAAGTATGAACAGAAGCTGATGGATTTTGCCGAGCCGGGTGAGGAAATTGTGTATTACGTCAGAGGAGAGCCGGTTTCTGAGGGAACGGGGGGCCTGCTGCAACTTGCTTACAAGGAGCAGAAAATCACAGACTATCCCACATTTCTCGAGCAATTGAAAACCAAAAACTCGCCTATTCTCCTTCCTGAAACAGCAGGTGGTTATGCTTTTAAATATGGCAAGGTGAACCCATTGTATCCGACAACGGCAGAACTGGACAGTAACCCGCTCTACAGCAATTCACTGCGTGAGCTGATCGGCGAAGCCAAGCAGGACCAGAAGCGGAATCTGTTCATGAAAATCGTGCCGTGGACGAAAACGGGGGCAGTGAGCGCCGAATATACGAAGCAGGGAGCCATTGTCGGGATCACGGCCTACCTGATGAACGGCGGAGACATGACAGTATATCAGCAACCGGAGAACCAGGTAGAGAAGCTTAACGTAGACGGCCGGGAGGTTATCTATAATCAGGTGGTCAGACCGGGAGTGGTCACCTACCATTACCTGAATTGGTACAACGAAGGGCAGGATGCCTACTATACGCTCACGACCTACGGGGATAGAGATCTGACCAAGGAGCAGCTGCTGAAGATGGCAGGTGAGTTGATGGAGGGGGGGCTGTAGGCCGGAGGCGGAGATTTCGGTATAGTAGGGTAGATGGGAAATGGAACAAACGGGCCCGGTCTCCACATCATGTGGGAATGGACCCGTTTGTTCTATTGTTGTAAGTGGAGAAACGCCGTACGTTGTTAAACGCGAATTGAGGAAAGCTCATGGCTATTCCCTCCCCAGAATGAAAGTGTGTCGATGATCTTTTGATAAAAGGCTTGACGGTTATCGCCCCGATGGATTTCAGCTGCCAGTTTGCCGTCTTTAATGAAGATAATTCTGTTGCAATAGCTGGCTGCCAGCGGATCATGCGTCACGAGCAATAGCGTGGTACCTTCTGTGCGGTTAATATCCTCCAGCGATTCCATTACAATTCGTGAGGAATTGGAATCGAGCGATCCTGTTGGTTCGTCGGCTAGTATGATCGCTGGTGAAATAATGATTGCCCGGGCAATCGCTGTACGCTGCCGCTGTCCACCGGAAATTTCATAGGTGCGTTTGTTCAGAATATCGGTGATGCTCAAGCGTTCTGCGACCTTTTGCAGCAAGGCTTCCATCTTGGTGAGTTTCGGATTATCCAGTGTTAGGGGCAGCACAATGTTTTCGGCTACCGTTAACGTCTCCAGAAGGTTAAAGTCCTGAAATACAAAACCGAGTTGTCTCCGACGAAAATGGGCGAGTTCATTTTTATTCATAAGATAGGGGTTGCTGCCGTTGATATTTACTTCCCCTGAGGTGGGTTGGTCAATCGTGGATACCATGTTAAGCAGTGTCGTCTTGCCGCTACCGGATGGGCCCATAATTCCGATGAATTCACCACTTTCAATGCTAAGTTGAATATCGGTGAGGGCATGGGTCGTTACTTTGCCCGGATATACCTTGTTAAGTCCTTTGACTTCTAAAACATTCATTGGATTCACTCCCTTACCCTCTGAACTTAGTGCTATAGGTGATTACTATTGCTAAAAGAGAGTCGAACGGTAGTTCCTTCACCGAGCTTTGATTGAAGTTCTACCTTGTGTCCAAGTCTTCTGCAAACCTCCCGGACAAGGTACAAGCCCATGCCTGTTGATTCGTGATACTGTCGTCCTCGTTCACCTGTGAAGTACGGGTTAAAGACCCGCTTAAGATCTTCGGGTGAAATACCGATGCCTTGATCGGTAATGTTCAAAATAATATCGGAGCCCCTGCGCTGAGCTGAGATTGTAACGCACTTGCCGGTGCCGGGGGTGTAATTCACAGCATTGGTTAGGATTTGGCTCAACATAAACATTAACCATTTGGCATCACTATATACGGCGAAGTTAGCACCTACTTGTATATCTGCTCTAATGTTTCGGCGGATAAAAAGTCTACGGTTCTCAGCTACAGCCTCACTGACTGCCTTGTGCAGAAGTAGCGGCTCCACTTGGAAATCTTCTTCGAATCGGTCGATCCGGGAGGTATAGATCACCATTTCGAGCCCTCTTCGCAGACGATCCAGCTCCTCTTGAATACTCGCAGCGGCCTCATCTTCGAGATCCTGTAATGTAAGCTGAATAACGGAGAGAGGCGTTTTCATCTGGTGTACCCAGCGGTTCATGAACACGATGTGCTGATCCATCCGGCGAACATGTGTATTCACCTGCTCTTGATACTGGCGATCAATTAGCTGCATTAGCTCATGAATGGCTTCGGGAAGCGGTGCTTCTCCCATGGAAACAGGTTGCTCTTGTGTCAGGCTCACGGGATCGCATAATGCCGTGTATAATTTACGATACTGAATGTATCGGTAGCCCAGATAGAGCAGGAGAACGACAGTGCTAAGCACTATTCCATACAGCATGATGGAGAGGGGTCTGTCCTCACCAGTCAGCCAATATAGTGATGGGACTAGCAGCATCTGTAGCAGATAGAATAGCAGCAGCGGAAGCTGGTCCTTCCAGAATAATTTCATTGTATATCCTTAGAAGTATTCAGCCGATAGCCGGCGCCTCTTACCGTTTCTACAACGTCTCCGAGACCAAGGTTCTTGAGTTTTTTTCGCACACGAGTTATGTAGACATTCAAGGTATTATCATCTATGAAATGCTGATCCTCCCACATAAGATCAAGCAGGCGCTCACGGTTAACAACTCGTCCTTCCTTAAGCAATAATCCCTCTAGTAAGATTGCTTCCTTCTGCGTAAGTTCGCTGGATTGCCCATTATATTGGATCACATAACGTTCAGGGTAAAGGATTAAATCACCCAATTGGACTTTCCGTTCCTCTTGGTGCTGTGAGTAAGAGCCATAAGCCCGGCGTAAATGACTGCGGATTTTGGCAAGAACGACTTCATAATGAAAAGGCTTAGTGATGTAATCGTCACCACCGTTCTCCAGCGCCATCACCTGATCGATTCCACCCTCACGTGCGGATATGAATAAGATTGGGCAGAGTGAGGTTGTACGAATCTGGCGGCACCAGTAGAAGCCATCGTATCTGGGAAGGTTAGCATCCAGCAGAACGAGGTTGGGGGAACTCTCGTTAAAAGTCTCCATTACCCTATTGAAATCTTCTACTATTATCGTACGGAATTCATACTTTGATAGATAGGCGCTCAGAAGGCCTGCTAGCTTGGCATCGTCCTCTATGATTAGAATAGTCTCCATAGGTTCACTCCTTTGTTCAGTTATACAGTAACACGTATCAGGAAAAATATGCAAAAAATGATTGCGAGTAGACTACTGAATATAAAGGCGAACGTAAGCTTAACCGTGATGTAAGCTATATTTAAGGAAAGTCGATAGTTCCTATGACGCTGATAAGGTACATTAATAGAGAAAGTACCAGTAATCCGCTTCCTTGAAAGGAATGAAAAGTATGAGCATTTTGCAAGTAAAGGCTCTTAATAAAGTATATCCGGGTAAAGTTGTGACAAATGCCTTAACGGATATACATCTGACCATAGAGCAAGGGGAATTTGTGGGTATCATGGGACCGTCAGGCAGCGGAAAAACAACACTGCTCAATATGGTTTCCACGATTGATGAGCCCAGCTCCGGGGAGGTGCTAATTAACGGCAGTAATCCTTTTAAGCTAAGAACAAAGGAACTGGCATTATTTCGCCGCCGGCAGCTTGGCTTTGTATTCCAGGATTTTAATCTGCTGGACACCCTTACTGTCGCAGAAAATATTGTTCTTCCGCTGACACTGGACAACCTTCGCCTGTCGGAGATGGAGAAGAGGCTGGGGCAAGTTGCCGAGCGTTTGAACATTACTTCGATATTAAACAAACGGACGTATGAAATATCTGGAGGACAGCGCCAGCGGACAGCCATAGCCAGGGCGGTGATCGCAGCCCCGTCGCTGCTACTCGCTGACGAGCCCACAGGATCGCTGGATTCAACCTCCTCGAAAGTTGTCATGGAATCGCTGGTCGACATTAATAAACAGCAGGGCACTACGCTGATGCTGGTTACTCATGATCCACTGGCAGCCAGTTATTGTCATCGGATTGTGTTTATTAAAGATGGGCGTATGGCCACGGAAATTCGCCGCGGGAAGAATCGCCAAACCTTTTTTCAGAAAATCATCGATACGTTGTCTTTCTGGGGAGGGAATCTGAGTGAATTTTCCTAAGTTCGCTTTTAATAATGTCAGTCGCAACGGCCGTGCTTACATGGCTTATTTATTAAGCAGCGCATTTATGGTGATGATTTTTTTTACATTTGCTGTATTCATCTATCATCCTGAAATTCGGCAGGCACCGATGGGTGCATTGACGTTAATCAGCATGCAGGTTGCCGCTTATGTGGTGTTTATTTTTGCGATCTTTTTTGTGCTCTACTCCATCAGCGCTTTTTTGAAGTCCCGCAATAAGGAGTTTGGGATTTTGATGATATTGGGCGCGAAGGCAGGACAAATTAATGGCCTGATTTTTTTGGAAAATATGTTTATCGGTACAGTTTCTATTATCACCGGAATAGCCAGCGGGCTGTTGTTTTCCAAGCTGTTTTTGCTGTTCAGTACAAAAATGATCGATATTAACGAGCTGGCCTTTTATTGGCCAGTGAAGGCAATCGTGCTGACAGCGGGCTGCTTTATTGCTTTATTTATGATGATATCGCTATTTACGCTGCTGTTTATTCGCAAAAACAGGGTGCTGGAGCTTTTGCAGGGCAGCAGCAGACCGAAGCGGGAACCGAAAGCTTCGATTTGGCTTTCCGTATTGGGCGCGATTTTGCTGACTATTAGTTTTGTGGTCCTTGGCAAAGACACTCTATCTCCAAAAACTCTGATGATTGCCGCTTTTTCCGGCATTTCTGGCACCTATTTCTTTTACTCCCAGCTGTCAGTTCTCATCATTCGTTTGCTCAAACGAAATCGAAAGCGGGTATGGCGCGGCACTAATTTGTTATGGATTTCCGAGATCGGCTATAAGCTGAAGGATAATGCCAGAATGCTGTTTCTGGTGACGGTTGTTACTTCGATCGCTTGCATAAGCGCGGGCTTCGTACTGGCAATTGATCAAGACAACAAGCAGCAGTTTATGAACAATAAATTTGCTTTCACTTATGACGTATTTCAGCCCAAGCATATCGGTGCAGAGCTGGCGACTATTGAGCAGTCAATGCAGGAAGCAGGCATCGCTTTTGAACGATATCGGATAGACAGTATCCTCGCTCATCGACCGAATGCGGTCGATGACCCAAGCAAGAGTAGCGATGTAGAACTTGTTCGGTCAAGCCAGATTAATAAACTAGCTACTTTGTTGAACATAGCGCCGTTGCGGCATCTATCGAAGCATACGGCTGTTGCGGTTTATGGGGACTCAAATCGTTTGCCAAGACAGCCATTAAAGCTTGAGGGAGCCGATTCAAGCATTACGATTGTGCAGGAAATCAGCATCCGCCAGATTGTAGGCGTTAGTGATGCAGGGGCTATGCTCATTGTTGATGATGCCTTTTTCACCAAATTATCAGCTGATTTACAAAGCAGACCCAAGTATTTCTATCATGTACCTGCCTGGACACAGCCTCCCTCACGGCAAGATGAGCAATCCAAGATCGGTACAGAGCTTTACGCATGGAATCAGAAGCAAATATTCGAGACTCGAGGCAGCGTTGCAGGCTGCCCAAATTGTGCTAATTTTTTAACGGTCCGTTCCTCCCAGTATTGGAGCACGAAAGATACGACCTCAGTGTTCAGCTTTATTGGGGTTTTTATCGCTTTAATCTTCTCGATTTCGACGGCAAGCTTTTTATACTTCAAGCTATATACTGAGCTATCTGCCGACAGCCGAATGTACCGTGCACTCTCCAAGATCGGGCTAAGCAGCAGAGAAATGAATGCGGCGGCCACGAAGCAAATTGCTTTTATCTTTTTTATTCCGATTCCGATATCCACGATACAAACGCTTGTAGTTTTGAAGCCTGTGCTGGGACATATGAAGGTCTCTTATGTTAATACGGCTACTTTTACAGTGGCGCTGGCTTTTCTGGCCGCCCAGACCGTATACTTTGTCATTGCGAGATCGCGTTATGTAAAAGCTTTGCAGAAAATGATGGTTTAAAAAGCATAATATTCTTAAGAGAATAGAGCCCAGGGTCACTGCATGTGAACTAAAATTATAGACAAATAAATCAAGGCGGAACTTATGAACTTTTTATGAAACACCGTTCAGTGATTATAGACTTCTTCCTGCGCTGAATTGGATATCTTCTTACAAGTATCTACATCAATATCTCTACTTCCAAATGAGCGGAAGGGAAAAACCACTTGGTTTTGGGCGTTAAAAAAGAGGGATACAGGACGATGCTGCTGTCCTGTATCCCTCTTGATATGTGATTGTCCAAGGCTGATGCTTGTAGAGGCGAGCTCCTGATGGCAGCTTAGCCCTCCAACAGCAGCGCCTCTGGATCTTCGAGTAATTCCTTGACTTTGACAAGGAAGCCTACCGCCTCTGAACCGTCTACAATCCGGTGATCGTATGATAAGGCGACATACATCATCGGACGGTTAGCTGTCCGCTCTTCATCCAAGGCGATCGGACGAAGCTGGATCTTATGCATGCCGAGAATGCCGACCTGCGGCGTGTTGAGGATCGGCGTAGACAGCAGAGAACCAAATACACCTCCGTTGGTAATCGTGAAGGTACCGCCCTGCAGCTCAGGCAGACTGAGCGTGTTGGCGCGCGCTTTGGAGGCGAGCTCGCCAATCTTCCGCTCGATTTCCGGGAAGCTGAGCCGGTCGGCATCGCGGACGACCGGCACGACCAGGCCTTCTTTGGCAGCTACGGCAATGCCGATGTCATAGTATTTCTTCAGCAGGAGATCCTCACCGTCGATCTCGGCATTCAACAGCGGATAAGCCTTGAGTGCGCCGATCACGGCTTTGGTGAAGAAGGACATGAAGCCGAGTCCGACTTCATGCTTCTCTTTGAAGGCATCCTTGCGGCGTTTGCGGATGTCGAGAATAGCGGTCATGTCCACCTCGTTGAAGGTGGTCAGCATCGCTGCCGTCTGCTGCGCTTCGACCAGGCGGCTGGCAATCGTCAGCCGTCTGCGCGACATGCGCTTGCGCTCGGTCGCTTTGCCGTCCTCCGCGTGCGGCGCCTTGCCCGCCGGCGCGGGCGGCTTCACCGGCTCCCCGGCTCCGGCCGCGCCGCCGCCGGAGCTGCAGGCGCAGCGGCCTCCGGCACGGCTGCGCCATGGCCGTTCACATCGGCCTGGCCGATCCGGCCGATGGGGTCGCGGGCACTGACCTCGCCGAGGTCGATGCCCCGCTCCCGGGCTAGCTTGCGCGCCCCCGGCGAAGCCAGGGCCGCAGAGTCCGCCGCCGCACCTTCGGAGGCGGCAGGAGCCGTTGCAGCAGCAGGCGCGCTGCTGCCTGGCGCTGCACTTGCCGCTTCCGGCTTACCGCCGTCAGAGCTCGCCGCTTCCGGTTTGCCGCCTCCTACTGCCGCACCGTCGGCGCTGCCGATAATGCCGATAGCTTCGCCAACGGCAACGTTCTCGCCCGCCTGGCGCAGGATGGAGGAGATGACACCATCCTCCTCCGCACTGATCTCCAGGTTGACCTTGTCGGTCTCAAGCTCCGCGAGCACATCGCCCTGGCCGACAGTGTCGCCCTCTTTAACCAGCCATTTGTAGATCGTTCCTTCGGAAATGGATTCGCCCAAATCGGGTACTTTAATTTCGGACACAGGCCGTTACCTCCCCAAATATAGTAGTTTACGTTATCGAGAGACCGCCTTGCTGCTGTCAGGAAGACGGTACAGGTGCTTGTACTTGAGCGTTTAGTTTCAGGGCTTCTCTAACGATGCGCCGCTGCTCGAAGCTGTGCACATCGGCATAACCGCTGGCCGGGCTGGAGCGCTCCGGACGGCCGATATACTGGACGGTAACATTCTGCGGGGCAATGGCGCGCAGCCGGGGTTCGGCGTAGCTCCAGCCGCCCATATTCTTCGGTTCCTCCTGCACCCAGATGATTTCCTGCAGGGAACGGAACGAACTGAGATGTGCGCCAAGCTCACGTTCCGGGAACGGATACAGCTGCTCCAGGCGGAGAATATGCAGCCAGGAGAAGTCCTGTCCGCGGGCGGCTTCCAGCTCAGTCTGCAGGTCGATGGCGACCTTGCCGCTGCATACCACCAGGCGCTTGACCTCTTCGGGCTTGCTGCCGAGCAGCGGTTCCGGAAGCACCGGCTGGAAGCTGCCGGAGGCGAGATCAGCACCGGCCGAGGTGCTGCGCGGATTGCGGATCAGGCTCTTCGGTGCCATGATTACCAGCGGCCGGGCATCGGGCTGTCCGCAGAGTGCAGCCTGACGGCGCAGCAGATGGAAATACTGGGCCGCGCAGGTCAGGTTCGCTACGGTCCAGTTCTCCTCGGCGGAGAGCTGCAGATAACGTTCAAGCCTGCCGCTGGAGTGTTCCGGTCCCTGGCCTTCATATCCATGCGGCAGCAGAATCGCAAGATTGCTGCGCTGTGTCCACTTGGCGCGTCCGGCGGAGATGAACTGGTCGATAATGACCTGGGCGGCATTGGCGAAATCGCCGTATTGCGCTTCCCAGAGCACGAAGGTCTCCGGTGCGAACACATTATAGCCGTATTCATAGCCGAGTACAGAGGCTTCTGACAGCGGGCTGTTGTAGACGCCGAAGGAGGCGCGGGAATCCTTAAGCTGGTGAAGAGGGGAGAAGAGCTCCCCGCTCTCACTGTCATGCAGGACAAGGTGACGGTGAGCGAAGGTGCCGCGCTGTGAATCCTGTCCGCTGAGGCGGATCGGCGTGCCGTCCTTCAGAATGGTAGCGAAGGCCAGGGTTTCAGCCAGCGCCCAGTCTACCCGCTCGCCGTCATTGAGCGCATCCTTGCGCCGCTGCAGAATCCGCTCCAGCTTCGGATAGACTGTGAAGCCGGCCGGTACGCTCAGCAGCTCACGGTTAATCTCCTGGAGGCTGGCCAGCGGAACCGCTGTGGGGCGGTGCACCGGTGTTCCCGTATCCAGGACGACCGAAGTCTTGGACTCGGCGTTCTTCTGTTTCCCTTCCTTCATCTGCTCGAAGGCCTGCTGCAGCACATTCTCGGCCTCGGCAATCATGCTCTTCACCTCATCGGCGGTAACGACCTTCTCGCGCTGCAGGCGTTCCGCATAAACACGGTAGACGGTAGGGTGGTTGCGGACCTTGCCATAAACCACCGGCTGGGTGGTTTCCGGATCATCCATCTCATTATGGCCGTGTCGGCGGTACCCGATCAGATCAATCAGGAAATCCTTCTTGAACAAATGGCGGTAAGCGCTGGCCATACGGACGGCAGCAATACAGGCTTCGGGGTCATCGGCATTGACATGCACTACCGGGATCTCATAGCCCTTCGCCAGATCACTGGCATAATGCGTGGAGCGGGAATCTTCACTTTCGGTGGTGAAGCCGATCCGGTTATTGACGATAATATGCACGGTGCCGCCATTCTGATAACCTTGCAATTTGCCGATATTAAGTGTTTCCGCAACAATGCCTTCACCAGGGAAGGCGGCATCGCCATGCATAAGCACGGCCATGGCTTTGTCCGTATTCAGCTTAGGCAGGCCTGGGGTGCCCCGTTCCTCCTGGGCTGCACGCGTGAAGCCTTCAACGACCGGATTCACGAACTCGAGATGGCTCGGGTTGTTCGCAAGCGTGATGCGTGTACGCACGGTTTCGCCTTCGCGGACGGCGCGGTCGGCGCCTAGATGGTATTTCACATCACCGCTCCAGCCATAGGTGACACCCATGGAGCCTTCGGACGGGAAGAGCTCCTTGTTCGGCGAATGATGGAATTCCGAGAAAATAATATCATAAGGTTTGCCCAGAATGTGGGCAAGCACATTAAGTCTTCCGCGGTGGGCCATACCCATCAGGATATGCTCTGCGCCGTCATGTGCGGCAGCGCGGACAATTTCATCCAGCATAGGCACGAGGGCATCATTGCCCTCCAGGCTGAAGCGCTTCTGGCCGACGAAGGTCTTATGCAGGAAGGTCTCGAACTGCTCTACCTGAATCAGGCGTTTCAGCAGCTCTTTGCGTTCCGCATGGTTCAGTGGAGCAGGCGACGTTGTGGATTCCGCCTGGCTGTTGAGCCAGCGCAGCTCACGCTCGTCATGCACATGCCCGAATTCATAGGCAATGGTCTGTGTGTAGGCCTGGCGCATTCTGTGAACGGCATCCATAGCGGTATGCACGCCCTCAGGGGCATTCTCCCAGATCAGTGAAGCCGGCAGGGCATTCAGATCTTCGCGCGTCAGCTCATAGGTCTCGATCTCCAGCCATTTCGCCATCGGGTTGGTGCTCCGCTCCAGCGGATCGATATCGGCAGCCATATGGCCGTATATTCGGATGTTAGCCATTAGCTTGGAAGCTTTAACGGCTTTCTTGAGCCACTCTGTATCTCCTGAGATGGCGGGGGGAGGCGTCTTGACGGCATCCGGAGCCAGGGGAGGCGGGCCGGATACTGTGAAGAGGTCGCGGTAATGATGCTCTACGGAAGTGGGGTCCTTGACAAACTGCTCGTATTTCTCCTGAATGTAGCCCAGATTGGGACCGTAATACTTGCTCCAGACAGATTCGTTATAGGGCTCTTTGACGGCCATGAGTAGGTCCTCCTAACGGATAAACTCCACATGCGGTATATTAGGAACACCGCTTAGCGGAGCTGCGATGTTTGCGGTTTCATTCTCATCTTATTGTGCTACTTTCCGGCAGGGTAATCAATTCATACTTTCGTGCAATCCGTTCGCAAAACGGTATGATTCAGCAGGGGATTCATACGGAACAATCATAAATTTTCCGGGTGAAGCCGGAGAAATAAAATATCGTTAAAAATAATAAAAAATTAAGGGGTTTAGGTGGTTGTAAATCATAGAAATGGGTAATTACATCTATATTGTATTACGGGATTAATATCTATTTAGTATATTTGAACTAATTTGGACCGATTGAAGATGAATTGGAATTATTTATACAAGCTATTGGCAATTTTAGCTAAGGGTCCTCACGATTTAACATAAAAAAATTCCAGAAAACGACACACTTTTCATGTAAGATCTTGTATAATGTTATTGCGGAGAACGGTTTCATCGATTCTTTCCAGATCCTTTCATGTAAAGGGTCCAGTAAAGGGTAAACCTGCCGAAAGACAGGGGCACAAAGTCTCGGATCTAAAGTAGAAATACTATGATGGCCGGACTGCCTGGGGACGCGAAAATTCTAGGAGGAGATTTCTTGGATAAGTCCAACCAGGGGAATGACGAACTGCAGGCAGTTGATCTGGATTTAGAATGGGTGCATTTGCTAATGTCTGCTAAGCAGGCTGGCATCCAGGCAGACGAGATTCGGCGTTTTTTTACTGAAAAAGCACTCCAGGCGATGTAGGGCATTCAGCATTGTACGGATACATACAGAACAGGGCACAGCGGTGTACACGCTGTGCCTTGTTCTGTTAACCGGGAAGGGGGCAGGCAACATTGTTCCTCCCTGCGGTTCATCCTGTTTAGTTATCCTTTTGCTCCAGCCGCCATTTCTGATAATCGAGAAATTCCTTGAATTCACGTTTGCTTATACCAGAGGCCATCGCATCCTGTACCAGCCTGAACCATTCTCCATCGAGAGCCGGTTCTGCAGTCTCTGCAATTCCGCCATACAGTAATACGTGAATCGATACTTGAAGTGCATCGGCAATTTTTTCGATAAATTGAATGGAGGGGTTGGATTGGATATTCCGTTCGACATTACTTAAGTATGATTTCGCCACGTCAGCCTTATCCGCAAGCTCGGATAAAGAATAACCCTTCTCCAGACGGAGCCTATGGATGCGGCTTCCCATGTTATCTGACACGATTACAACGCCCTCCGTACTTTTTGTTATCAGTATAACAAAAATTCGCAAAACGGACAAAAACCCTTGTTCCTGCCAGAAGCTGGCGGGGAGAGACAAAACGGCATATCCAGCCCGGATGAGGGAGGATATGCCGTTTTGTGTATATAGTTTAATGGCCTTATTTGGCTTCTCCCAAACCTTGCGTAGCATTGAATGTCCAGTTCAGCGCCAAGCCGTCACCCTGGAAGATATTCTGATCCTGGGTATTGTCAACGAATTCGAAAGCAATCTTGAAGGTTTTGGTTTGGGTAGCGGCGATGCCTCCCGGCAGTACACCCGCCGTTACGAGATCATAGCTGGAAGTGTTCTTCAGGTCCTTCAGGGAGATCTCGGACAGCACATGGCCGGCAAGCGGACCGCTGGTGTAAGAGCTGTCGAGAAGTTTGATTTTGAAGTGATCTCCAAGATCCTGGCCGGCATTATCGCCCTTCGCATCAGTTATAGTGTAGCTGGTGGCCAGCGTTAGGAGTTTGATATCCAGGGTGCCGTCATTGGACAAGGTGAAGGTGCGTACGGTGTAATCACCCGGTTTCAGATTGGTCAGGGCAACAGGTGTATTAAAGGAAGAGCCGAGCTTCAGCGTGCCTGCCGCAAAGGTTGCCGTGCTGGTTGCTGTGGAGCTGAAGTAAGCGAAGGTGCCCCCTCCGATTAAAGACAATCCCAGTGCTGCCGATGCTACGCCAAGACCCAAAGTTTTCTTGATACCCATAATTAATTTCCTCCTCGAGTATATTATGTTTTTTTAAGATTGGTGATCAGGAATCGTGTACAGACAGATTATTTGAGGGCGCCTTTTTCCTGATTGGCTTCGAAATTCAGGGTCAGGGCCAGCGTATCGCCTTGATAGTAGTTTTGCGGCTGGAAGGTTTCCTTGAAGGCAAACTGTACGCTCAGTTTATCTGAAGTGCCTGCTTTGATGCCCCCATTCTCTACACCAAAGATCCCGCCGAGAATTCCCTTAGCTACAAGATCCGGACTTTGCTGCTCAAGGTCGGCCAGTGAAATGACCAGGACAGGCGACGTTAGCTTATCCTTGTTAACAAGGAAGGTCACGATAATATCGTCTTTGAGATTATGGGCGCCGTTATCCCCCTGGGCATCTGTAATGACAGATGAGGTGCGCAGAACAACTTTGGGAATATTGAGCGTTCCGTCATTTTTCAATTTAAAATCTCTTAGGATTGTATCTCCCGGCTTAAGATTGCTGAGATTGACAATAACGGAGGGGTCCGAATTAAGTAATAAAGTTCCGTTGTTAAAAGAAGCTGCAGTGGTGGAGGTACTGCTGAAGTAAGCGAAGGTTCCTCCGCCGACCAGGGTTAATCCGAGTGCTGCCGATACAACGCCGAGACCTAATGTTTTTTTAACGTTCATTTGTTCATCCCTCTCTCATCGTTCTTTTTTTGTCTTTACCTGTCTTCGGGGAAAATTTATTGTTGCTCCGCGTTTCGTAAACGGGAGAGGACAATCGGTTTATTGCACAATGTCTGGAAGGGTATCCGGTCCGCCGGTCACCGCTGGCCCTGCATTCTTCTTCTCCAGTGCCGCAACGGCTTTCCAGGAGGAATACAGTGCGTAGAGCAGCAGGAGCAGCCCGGGGATAATCATCAGCATTACGCTTCCGGCTTTGGAGACCGCAAAATTCATGGCATATCCTACATAAGGGACGGTGACGCCGGTATATTGGCCTACCACATTTGTTGAGCTGACCGCTGAGGTATCGGCTGCATCGTTATTGTCCCCTTTGGTGGTATAGCTGGCCTCGCCTATGGCACTGTTTATTGAAGCATCGACCACACGGTGTGTAATCAGGAGGTTATCGGGATTCATGAATGTAATCACATCGCCTTTTTGAAAACGGGTCATATCCCCGCCCGGCTTAATCGCTACAATAGATCCGGTCTGGATGCCCGGCTCCATGGAACCGGATAACACCGTCTTGATCTGATAGCCGAAGAAGGAAGGTTCGCCTCCGGAGGCTTTAGAGATGACTACTGCTGTTACCAGCACCAGGAAAATCATAAATATCAGTGTGGACAATGTGGTGCTGACTATCTTTTTGATGCGCATATTATTCCCCGCCTTTGCTGATATCAGATTGTGGAGCAGGTGTAGCTGTAGGTATAGCTGTAGGTATAGCTGTAGCTGTTGGCTGCGCGGTATCTGTACCGCTATCCGGGAGCTCCTCAGGTGATTCTGCCGCTGGAGCCGCCTCCGGAAGATTGGCTTCCGGTGCCGGTGTGGCAGGCGGAGCGGTAACCTCTGCATCCGGTGAGGGTGCAGGAGCCGGCTTTTCTCCCTCAGGAGCTTCTATAGCAGGTTCTTCTATGGTCTTATCTTCTCCAGGAATCTCCGCTGCGGGTGGATTATTCTTGGTTTGATCGTTCTCCTGTTTCTGCTTCTCCAGTGCCAGCCGTTCCGCTTCCTCAGCCTTGGCTTTCTCCAGCGCCAGCCGTTCCGCTTCTTCAGCCTTGGCTTTCTCCTCCAGCGCCGCCTTCGCTTCTGCAATGTGTACCTGCTGTTCCTGCAGCGTGGTGATTGTGGACGATAGGTTGTCTCTGGAGGCTGTTAATTCTGCACTTAACTGATCGTAGCTTGACTGTAAGGCGGGAGATACATTGGGGTCTGCATTGTAGGCTCTGGCCATGAATGAGAAAATCGGTTCCTCGGCAGGGAAGCCGAAGCTTTCTTGCCGGAGAAGCACCCGGTCGGGATTACCGGTCGGCAGCGAGCCGCCGAAATCATGAATCGTATTCAGATAATGCACAATGCCCGTTAATGTATCCGTCAGGGATTCCGACAGCACCCCGCTTTGATGGAGACCTTCCTGCAGCTGTTCGAAGAACTGGGCGTCACGGATTTCCAGGCAATTGGGTTCGAGATTAACCATATATCCTCCGAGTTGATGCAGAATGGCTGCTGTACTGCCAATTTCCTGCAGAATTTGCTGCCAGATACCTGCATTGAGGCTCAGCTGTGTATCCAGTGCGCTAACTGTATCGCTTGCCAGCCGGATTTGTTCCGAGATCTCACTGGAGATCTGATCCAGTTCCTCCGCTGACAGTTCTTCAGAGACCGGGGGAGTGTTATAGTTCCCGCTCGTAATGTGGCTGCCAAGAGAAGATTTCAGTTCGATAATTGTGCGGACATGTCCGCTGAACTCTGACAGCAGCTGTTCGATCTGACCCGGGAATACGGAGCAGAGCCCGATAGAGGTGTTCTGTTCCTGGGAAGTGTTATACTCTCCGTAAGTACTGCCAATCTGATTGGATGTATACATTATAAGGACAGATACAGCCACACCGGATTGCAGGATCCGAAGACCGAGTTTCGCGTATTTCCGTTTACGCCGTTTGGCGGATCTGGGGTACAAAGGTAGGCCCCCTCTCATGGCTTACTGATTAATATTCGTTATATTCGTTCTTTATTAAGAACGTTTTCGTAATGAAATCATACACTGCGCACCCGGGAAAAGAAAAATGTCAATTTCAGCGAATTGTTCGCAATAAAGCACGAATGCATCTTATTATCTTTAATTATCTTTATATATCGCTGTTTTTCACAAATGTTCTTTATTGAGAACGAAAAAAGGTTATGCTATCCGCATAATAAATACGGATGGCATAACCTTTTCCATTTGTAGTGAAGCCCGCTCCTTAAGGAAGCTTCTCTCCGCGAGAGCTGACGTACAGCTCGTACCATTCCTTGCGGGAGAGCTCAATCTTATCCGCTCCTCCGCAGGCTGCGATGCGCAGCGGATTGACGGTGCCGATTACAGGCTGGATGGCTGCAGGATGCGTCATCAGCCAGGCCAGGACGATGGCCTCAGGTGTTGTATTCTTCTCATCGGCAAGCGCCTGTACTCTGGCCGCTGTATTCACCACGTTCTCCGGCTGTCCGTCAAGCGGCCGTCCGCTGAACAGCCCCTGGGCCAGCGGGCCCCAGGCCTGAAGCTGGATGTTCCCCGCGCGGCAATACTCTATTGTACCCTCAGGAAACGTGAGGTCTTTCCACTGTTCCCGGTTCACGCTGAGTACGGCATCGACCCAGCTGATTTTGGCCAGGCTCATATGCAGCTGATTGACGATGAAGGGCTCGTCACAATAGGTCTCCAGCAGTTTGATCTGGGCAGCACTCATATTGGAGACACCGAAGTGGCGCACCTTGCCGGCTGCCTTAAGCTGGCGCAGTGCTTCGGCGACTTCCTCGGGGTCCATCAGCGGGTCGGGGCGGTGCAGCAGCAGAATATCAATATACTCTGTGCCCAGCCGGGAGAGGGTTCCGTCTACACTGGACAGAATATGCTCCTTGGAGAAGTCGAACATATTAGTGATATCACCCGGCTCCATCAGCCTGATGCCGCATTTCGACTGCAGGATGATCTCATCACGCAGACCCGGACGCTCCCTGAAGATCTGTCCGAACACCTTCTCCGCCTTGCCCCGGGTATAGATATCCGCATGGTCAAAAAAATTGATGCCGATCGACAGCGCCGCATCCAGCGCCTCATGCCCCTGCTTTATGTTCTCCGCTGTAACCGGTTCATGGTCCCAGCCTCCGCCAAGCCCCATACAGCCCAGCGCAATGCGGCTGGCGGGAATTCCGCGTTTGTTAAGTGGCAACGCTTTCAGCAATTGTATCCCTCCATAAGCTATAACTTTTGAATGCACTAAGATTAAGTGTACACTTTTAGAATCCGGTATGGTATTTTTTGTCGCTGGAGGAGCGGTGTTTCGTGCCTTCCTTATCCTTCTCCTCCTGCTTCTCGAGTGTCAGATCCTCGACCGGAATCGGATCTACATTCTGTTCGCTTTCATCAAGGTCGAATAAGCTTGGCTTGTCGGTCGGGTATTGCTCGGGGTGGTCGCGTTCGTCTCTTATCGGCTTCTTATCGTCACTATGGCTCATCTTAAGTTCACTTCCCTTTCGGAATATTTGCAGGGCAAGGATGGGAATGTGCTAGACAATTCTCCTGTGCCTTGCCGGCAGTTTGCTCCCTAATAAACACAATTCGGGCTAATTAAACACAGGGACCTGTGATAAACCGCAGGTTCCTGTGAGAACAGGCTTTGGAAATGAAATGGAGGACTGCCCCGGCTGCCTGTAACGGCGGCGGAACAATCCTCCTGAAATTCTATGCTTATTACTATGGAATAATCGGGCTGCCTTTGTCACTCAGCCTGCGGGCGGCCACATCCTCATGGAGCCGCTTCAGCCATTTCAGCTCTGTCAGGCTATGCTCATACCGGCCGTACATCAGATGCAGCGCCGAGCGGGGCACAATGGAGATATGCTCCTCGTATACCTGGTAGGCGAAGTTAACCTGGTGCTCCGCTTCGCGGATGCGTTCCTCCAGCAGCTTCTCTACCTTCTCCTGATCAATATAGCGCGAGAGCGCCAAGGCCATGTAGAGCGGATGATACAGGGGATCGTTCTTCTTGATCTGCTGCAGAATGAGTTGTTCCATTAACTCCTTGCCTTTATCCGTAATCCGGTAGATCGTTTTATCCGGCCGGTCCGCGCTGCGGATGATCTCTACAGCTTCGATATGCCCGCCTTCGGCCAGCTTGTCGACAGCATAATACAAGGAGCCCATCTGCAGCTTAATGAACTGGTCCATCGTGCGTTCCTTCATAACGAGTGTAATCTCATAAGGATGCATGTCCCGTTCCAGCAGCAGCCCCAGAATCAGCAGCTTCATGGTCATGGTGTTTACCTCTGCCCGGAAGCTGGAGCAGGCTGGGATTCCTTAGGCTGAATCGTCAGGCGGTCTTTGGGCATCAGCAGGACAAAGACAACGGCAAGCACCGCAGGAACAATAGCCCACATGAAGGTATGTGCGATCGAGCTAGACAGTGAATTCGTGATTTTCTCCAGCACCGGTGCCGGAATCTGTGCACGGGCCTCAGGAGTCAGTGCAGAACGCGGATCGCCGAATGAAGAGGCCTGAGCGCCGTCTCCGAAGGCAGTGCTAAGCTCCGAAGTGAAGCTGTTGCGCTGGATAATGCCGAAGATGGTGATTCCCAGCGTCATCCCGAGCGAGCGCAGGAAGGTGCTGGTGGAGGTTGCTGAGCCGCGCTGGCGCATATCGAAATGGTGAATGGACGACATGCTGAGCACGGAGAAGGAGAATCCTACCCCGAAGCCAGTTAGCGCCATGAATGCATTAAGCAGCAGACGGGAAGTATCCGGAGTCAATGTGCTGAGTGAGAAGATCCCGGCAACGAAACAAACTGCGGACAGCAGCATGATGTTGCGGAAGCTCGTCTTGGTGGTGAGCAGACCGCCGGACTGGCTGCCGATGACCGTACCGATCATCATCGGCATCAGGATCAGACCGGAGTTGGTGGCGGAGCCGCCGTATACCCCCTGGACATAGATCGGAATGTATACCGTAGCTACGATAAACGCCGAGCCGTAGAACAAGCCGAGCAGACTGCTGGTGGCAAACAGGCGCCCCCGGAACATGGCGAACGAGATGACCGGCTCTGCCGCATTCTGCTCAATGAAGATGAAGGCAATCAGGAATACGGCGAAGCCGGCGAACAGTCCGAGAATCGTTGCTGAATCCCAGGCATACTGATTGCCGCCAAGCTCAAGCGCGAACATCAGGCAGATAATTCCTGCCACCAGCGTGAAGGCGCCGCCCCAGTCAATCCGCTGTTTGGCATGGGAGACGGATTCCTTGTAGGACGTCATAATCAGGAAGAAGGAGACGATACCAATCGGCACATTAATATAGAAAATCCAGTTCCAGCCGACGAAATCAGTGATATAAGCGCCAAGCAGAGGACCGATTACGCTGGAGATTCCGAAGACTGCACCGAATAATCCGGTGAGCTTGCCTCTTTTTTGCGGCGGGAAAATATCAAATACAATCGTGAAGGCAATCGGCATCAGCGCACCACCGCCAACCCCTTGAATCGCCCGGTAGATACTGAGCTGTGTGATGCTCGCCGCCGTACCGCACAGGGCGGAGCCGATCAGGAACACGATGAGTCCGAAGATGAAGAAGCGCTTGCGCCCGTACATATCGGACAATTTGCCGAAGATGGGGGTTCCGGCCATAACCATGACCATATAAGCGGAGGTTACCCAGACGATTTTATCGAGTCCCCCCAAGTCGGAGACGATGGTGCCCATAGCTGAGGCCACAATCGTATTATCCATGGCAGACATCAGAATACCGAGCAGCAGGCCGGCGACGACGAGCTTAAGATTGCTTTCTTTAGTATGCATTTACAAACTCCTTTACGTTCAATATTCAATGTGGAATTTCATTATATTCAAATTTGAATAGGGTAGCAATCATTTTTTCAAAATTAAAGTAAGTTGTGGACGCAAATAAGCCGCCCTTGTACAACAAGAACGGCAGGACTTCTATGTATGGTATTCCCTTACAGGCGAACCTTTATCCGTAGCGGGGGTGCAGGCTTCCTCCTACATGGCCGCACCGCTTGAACGCAGCTCCCGGGCCTCAATATATCCGATGAACAGCTCAGTCAGCTCCGGGTCAAATTGGCTTCCCGCGCAGGCCCGCAGCTCCACAATAGCTTCCGCGAATGATTTGGTCGGCTGGTACGGACGCTCCGTGGTCATGGCATCGAACGAGTCGATAATGGTCAGCATCCGGCATAGCCGGGGAATCTCTTCTCCTTTGAAGCCGTACGGATACCCTTTGCCGTCATACCGTTCGTGGTGCAGCTCGATATAAGGGGCGAGATCCTTGTATTTATCGTTGGTAAGTGCCATCTCTTTGCCCCAGGTGACATGCCATTTGACCATCTCCCATTCCTCCGGCGCGAGCTTATCCTTCTTGTTAAGTATGCCCCAGGGAATCTCCAGCTTGCCGATATCGTGGATCAGTGCGCCGAGCGTGAACTGGCGTTTGGAGAGATTGTCCAGCGCCAGCAGCTCGCTGATGTCCATGGCATAGCGGAATACTCGTTTGGAATGCTTGAAGGTCTCCAGATCCTTGTACATAAAAAGATTAAGCTGCTGCTCAATATCGCGCACATCCTGGCTGAAATCGATGTCACGCTCCAAGAGAGACTGGTTACCGTAGACGTGGACCATGTTCTTGCCCTGTTTTTTGGCATAGTACAGCGCCTGATCGGCATGGTCGACCAGCTCTGACTTGAAGTGGACATCCGGCCGGTATCCGGCTACGCCTGCGGAGAACGCCAGACAGCCCTGCGGGAAGATCTCGCTGCCTTCAAAAATAGAATTGTTGAGTGTTTTGCGCAGCTTTTCGATGAATTGCTTGGCCGTCACGGCATCGTAGCCCGGCATCAGCAGGGTGAATTCTTCACCGCCATATCTGGAGACAATAATATCGGTGGACCCGGTTTCCTTCTTCAGCAGGTCAGCCAGAAAAACGATCAGCCCGTCGCCCTTAAGATGGCCGAAGTGATCATTGTATTTCTTGAAATCATCAATATCAATCATGGCCAGGGAGAGTGCGCTGCCGCCTGCCTGCGATCTGCGCATTTCTTCTTCAAGCGCCGCTTCGAAATAGCTGTGGTTAAACAGTCCGGTACGTTGATCACGGTTGGCCCGCTCTTCAATGTCACGGTACATGCTGAACAGCCGTTTGAAGGAATAGGAGATCAGTACACTGAGGCCCAGGAACAAGGCCAGGCCGGTAATTCCGTTGTAAAAAAGCAGAACGGTCAGCACCAGGGAGAGCACCAGCGTACACAGATACGCCAATACGGCGTCTGTCAGCATTGCTTTGAGTGTATTGTAGAGATTCTCATGGAAAATTATGTAGTAGAAGAAGCCGACAAGCAGCAGGTTCAGGATGAAATAAACAGCCATGGCACCGATGTATGCTGTCAGATGGCTGCTGAGAAGCGGTCCCTGCCGGCCCCCGAACCACGAGAAGATAAAGGCTGCGGAAGTGATCATGATACAGTACACGGCGAAATTATTGAGATGCTTCCAGAGTGGAGTGCTTCCCCATTCGATGAATAGCAGTACGATGGAGCAGAGCAGGAGAACCAGAAGGGCGGACGGGGCGCCGAAGATAAAGATGCAGGCCAGATAGATGGAAGAATCCAGTGACAGCCCGTTCCCCTGCGGAGGCAGCTGAAAGGTGAAGACTGTAAGGAGGACGGCCGCGCCTGACATGGCGGTAACCCAGCCCCAATCAGATGTGGAGAGTTGAAGAATTTGCGGTTCCGTTTGATAAATGAACAAGCCCAGCCCTGCGAGGCATATGGTAAAGGAGTACAAATAGCTCCTGCGGCGATGCATCTGGCTGATGATTGATTTGAGCACTGCTCCTCCTCCATTCGCGTAGTTGTAGATGTTTTATTCTAGGAGATTCGCGTTTACACCAAGAATCTCCTGCTAAATCATGACAAATCCGCATGTGTTATAGGATAAGGGAGGTAAGTTGCGGTGAGGTCTTGACATACCCATGGGGGGTATATTATATTGTTACTTGAGGAGGCTGATTCCTGTGTCAACAAATGAGAAGGAGCATGCCGGGCATGACTGCGGCGAGGATTGCCATTCTTCTGCATCCGGTGTCCGCAAGAGCCATCATTCCCCGGAATTCAAGAATGGACTGACCACCCGGCTTAACCGGATTGAGGGACAGATCCGCGGCGTCAAAGGCATGATTGAACGGGATACCTACTGTGATGATGTGCTTAATCAGCTGGCGGCGGTGCAGGCGGCACTGAACAGTGTCGGCAAGCTGCTGCTTGAGGGCCATATGAAGAGCTGCATTATCGAGCGGATCGAAGCCGGCGAGCATGAGGTTATCGATGAGCTGCTGATTACGGTGAATAAGCTGATGAAATAGAGGTTGGCCTGGATAAGCAGAGCTCTGAAATTCATGCAAGGGTGGCGGGCGTAACTGCGGTGAATGTTTGAACTTTCGGCCGCTGTTGTCCCAGGATTTCTTTGATTTAAACCGCTATTTGCGGTAGAAATCCGGTGACAAAGGCGGTCGCTGGCGCTCCTACAGTTTCAAAATTCCCCTCCGTTACTTTCATCCCTTGTTTGGATTTAATAGTTCAAGTTATCCAGGCTGTGGTGGGGAAGGAAGCAATGAAAAGCTAAGTGCTTGCTATTGAAAACTAAGCGCAAGCTTACAAAGCCGGTTTGTTGCGGTGAAGAATCAGGGAGCTATGCTCCCTAAAAGGTAGCGAATGCTAACCAAACTTTTAGGAGGGTAATCAAATGTCGAACGTAACATTGAATGTAGAAGGAATGTCTTGTGGTCACTGTGTAAGTGCTGTAGAGAAAGCTGTGAGCGGCGTTGGGGCTGCGGCGAAGGTAGATCTTCCGGCGAAGACGGTAGCGGTTGAATTTGACGAGAACACTGTAAGCCTGGATGCAATCAAGGCGGCTATTGAGGATCAGGGCTACGACGTAGTTTAAGTGAAGAATTGTAATGTAAGGGCTTGGAGCCGGGAACCCTAGAGCAATAGGGCCGGGCGCCAATGCCTTTTCTTTTAAAGATAAATATACCCCTTGGGGGTATAGGGAGGTGCGTGAATCATGGAAAAGAGTGCAGAACCGGTCCAGCAGCAGGCTACGCTGCAGATTACCGGGATGACCTGCTCCGCTTGTGCGGCGCGGATCGAGAAGGGATTGTCCCGCATGGAGGGGGTATCCCGGGCGAATGTCAATCTGGCGCTGGAGCAGGCAACGGTGGGATTTGATCCGAAGGTCGCTGGCGTTCCGCAGATTGAGGAGAAGATCCGTTCGCTTGGCTATGATACGCTGAAGGAATCGGCGGATTTCGATATTACGGGCATGACCTGTGCGGCATGCTCGGCCAGAATTGAGAAGGTGCTGGGACGGATGCCCGGGATTGCCGCAGTGAATGTGAATCTGGCGCTGGAGACAGCACATGTGGAATATTCGCCGGGTAATATCAGTACAGCCGAGATTATGGATAAGGTGAGCAGCATCGGCTACAAGGCGGCACTGAAGCAGGACCGCAAGGATATCGCCGGACAACGCGGAGAGGAGATTACGCGCAAGCGCAATAAGTGGATGATCTCCGCCCTGCTGTCTTTGCCGCTGCTTTGGGCTATGGCGGGCCATTTCTCCTTCACTACCTGGATCTGGACGCCGGAGCTATTCATGAATCCCTGGTTCCAACTGGTGCTGGCGACTCCGGTACAGTTCTTCATCGGCTGGCAGTTCTATGTCAGCGCTTATAAGGCACTTAAGAACGGCAGCGCCAATATGGATGTGCTGGTGGTACTGGGCACCTCAGCCGCTTATTTCTACAGTCTGTACCTGACGGTGGATTCCTTGAACATGAGCGGTATGCACCATACGGTGGAGCTGTACTTCGAGACCAGTGCGGTTCTGATTACATTGATCCTCGTAGGCAAGTGGTTCGAGGCGCTGGCCAAAGGGCGTTCATCGGATGCGATCCGCAGCCTGATGGGGCTTCAGGCCAAGACTGCGCTGGTGCTGCGTAACGGTGCGGAGCTGAACATTCCCGTAGAGGATGTAGTAATCGGAGACATCGTGCTGGTGAAGCCCGGCACGAAGGTTCCTGTAGACGGTGAAGTGGTAGAGGGACTGTCCTCAGTCGATGAATCCATGCTCACCGGTGAGAGCATCCCGGTGGAGAAGAAGCCGGGTGACTCCGTGATCGGAGCGACGCTGAACAAGAACGGCATGCTGCGGGTCAAAGCCCGCAAGGTCGGCCGTGATACGGCACTGGCACAGATCATCAGAGTAGTGGAAGAAGCCCAAGGCTCCAAGGCGCCGATTCAGCGGGTCGCCGATGTCATCTCCGGCATCTTCGTGCCGATTGTTGTCGGCATTGCCGCTGTTACCTTCGGGATCTGGTATCTCTGGGTGGCACCCGGACAGTTCGCCGAGGCCCTGGAGAAAGCTATCGCAGTGCTAGTCATTGCCTGTCCGTGCGCACTTGGGCTGGCAACCCCGACCTCCATTATGGCCGGTTCCGGCCGGGCCGCTGAATTCGGCATCCTGTTCAAGGGTGGAGATCATCTGGAGGCTGCACAGGGCGTCAAGGTTGTGGTAGTGGATAAGACGGGAACGGTGACCAACGGGAAGCCGGTGCTGACCGATATTATAGCGACTGCCGGAAATGAGACACAGGGCAGGGTGCTTGCTGAGAATCGTCTGTTGTCGATTACAGCGGCTGCGGAGAAGCTCTCGGAGCATCCGCTGGCGGATGCTATTGTGGCAGGCGCACAGGGCAGAGGCATTGATCTTCCGCCTGCCGAACAGTTCGAGGCTGTGCCGGGCCGCGGCGTGTCGGCTGTCGTAGACGGCCGGAAGGTGAGCGTAGGGACGCGGCGGATGATGATAGAGAACGGGCTGGATATTGAAGCCTGGACGGGGATCATGACCCGGCTTGAGCATGAAGGCAAAACAGCGATGCTGATCTCTGTGGAGGATGCGGTAGCGGGAGTAGTGGCAGTGGCGGACACGATCAAGGAAACCTCGCGCGCGGCCGTAGCCAGATTGCAGGATATGGGTATCGAGGTCGTAATGATTACCGGCGACAACAAGATTACGGCTCAGGCTATTGCGGAACAGGCGGGCATCCACACGGTGCTGGCAGAGGTGCTGCCGGAAGGCAAGGCAGCCGAGATCCGCAGACTGCAGGAAGGCGGAGTCAAGGTCGCCATGGTCGGCGACGGCATCAACGATGCACCGGCGCTGGCGACAGCAGATACGGGGATGGCTATCGGCACGGGTACGGATGTGGCGATGGAGGCAGCGGATATTACGCTGATGCGCGGTGACCTGATGAGTATCCCTGATGCCATTCTGATGAGCCGCAAAACCATGCGCAACATCAAGCAGAATCTGTTCTGGGCGCTTGCTTACAATACCATTGGAATCCCCATTGCTGCGCTGGGCTTCCTGGCTCCGTGGCTGGCCGGTGCAGCAATGGCCTTCAGCTCTGTATCCGTTGTGCTGAATGCGCTGCGGCTGCAGCGGGTCAAGCTGTAATGTTCACTGCTTCTGCTGCAGACGGAGCGATCCGGACTTGAGTGCCGATAACCGGCTGAGCGCCGATAACCAAAGAACCGCCGGAGCGTTAATGCCGGCGGTTCTTTGTGTCGCCGCCGAAAGCGGAACAAGGGAGGAAATGAGGGGCATTAGTGCCCTTGATTCCGCCGAAAGCGGGCCAAAGGAGGAAATGAGGGGCATTAGTGCCCTTGATTCCGCCGAAAGCTGGACAAGGGAGGGAATGAGGAGCACTAGTGCCCATGATTCCGCCGAAAATGTACCAAAGGAGGAGATGAGGAGCACTAGTGCCCTTGATTCCGCCGAAAATAGGCGAAAGGGAGGAAATGAGGGGCATTAGTGCCCTTGATTCTGCCGAAAGCTGGCCGAAAGGTAACCGGACCCAATGTATGCAAAAAATCGAATACAATGTGCTCTGCGAAGGTAACCGTGCCTAATGTATGCGAAAAATCGAATACAATGTGCCTCCGCGAAGGTAACCGGACCTGTATGCGAAAAATCGAATACAATGTGCCTCCGCGAAGGTAACCGGACCAATTGTATGCGAAAAAATCGAATACAATGTGCCTCCGCAAAGGTGACCGGGCCTAATGTATGCGAAAAATCGAATACAATGTGCCTTCCTAGAAGTAGTCTGAATAAAGCCATGTGGAAAAGCGCACTACCTGCTTGCAGACTCGTCCCGGCCGGCAACCTGCACGCCAGGCTTGTTCCGGCCCAGCCGGTTGGTGCCGATTACCCCGGCTATGATCAGAAGAGATCCGATCCAGTGGTACACTGTAATCTCTTCCCCCAGGAAGAATGCTCCGGCTGCAATGGAGACGATGGTTGAGAGATTGGTGAACACGCTCATGAGTGAAGCTTCGATTTTGGACAAGATATAAGTTGAAGTCAGGGTAGTCACCAGCGAGGCTATGACTCCCAGATATACAGCAGACAGGATAAAGGTGCCGCTCCCTAGCGGGCTCAGGAATTCGCTGAAGGTTCCGCTGGCTGCATGTCCGGTGAGCGAAATGATCAGGAAGATTGCGAAGCCGATCCCCATCATGAGGTAGCTGAGTTCAGCGGGGCTGAAGTGCCTGGAGAGTGAACGGGCCAGCACGCTGTATCCGGCAAACGCGAGACAAGTCAGGAACAACAGCACAATCCCGGTCATATTGGATAGCTGAATACTGCTTCCCTTCATGACGAAGATAAACACAACGCCAAATACCGACAGGAAAATACACAGCTTTTGCAGCAGAGAGGTCTTCTCCTTCAAGAAAAGAGAAGCGATGATCATCGTCACGACCGGAGTGAACGAATAGAGAATTCCGCCCTCGGCAGAGGTGGCACGCTGAAGTCCGAATACCTGAAGGGTGAAGAATCCCAGCGGATACATCGCTGCCAGCAGCAGTGCCCGGCCAACCGGCTTGCCGCGGTAGGAGATTTTGACCCAGCCGAAGGCGACCGGGACCGACATCACTGCAAACGAAGCAGCGAAACGGTAGGTTAGTGTATCGAGCGGTCCGGCATGGCCGAGAGCCACTTTGGTGAACAGGAATGAGAATCCGATAATGACCGCATTGAGTACGGCAAAACTATAAGCCAGCTTGAGTCCTTGCTGCTGCATAGGTACATCTCCTTTGTGTGAGTAAGACTGGATGCTGTAAACATCGTATGTGTTACTTTAAAATTAAAGGGAATTCAGCAGCAGAACAATACCGCCTTTCCGTTACTGTACCGGTACAGTTTGTTGTTTCCTGTATAATAATTGAAGAATGATAGAGGTATCATGAAAAGCAGGCCGTAAAATGAAGGAGATGGGAGGCGAGGCAGCGTGAAAAAGTATCATTCGGTTGTATCGGAGATAGAGAAGCGGATGAAGGAAGGACAGTACCGTCCTGGGGAAAAGCTGCCTTCCGTGCGCAGTGCCGCAGCATTCTACGGCTGCAGTGTCAGCACCATTCTGCGGGCCTACGGGGAGCTGGAGAGGACACATGCCATATATTCGATTCCGCAGAGCGGCTATTATATGGTGGAGAAGACGGAAGAACCCGGACCTGCCGGGGGCAGCGGAACAATCGACTTCGCTTCGGCATCGCCCGATCTGAACGTATTTCCGTATCTGGATTTCCAGCATTGCCTTAACAAGGCGATTGACCATTACAAATACAACCTGTTCACTTACGGGGATGCGCAGGGACTGGATTCGCTGCGCCGCACGCTGGTGTCTCATCTGGCGGAGTATCAGGTTTTTGCCAAGGCAGAGCGGATTATCATTACTTCGGGAATCCAGCAGGCACTGGAGATTCTGGCCAGAATGCCGTTCCCCAGCGGCAGGACGGAGATCCTCGTTGAACAGCCGGGGTATGATATTTATTTGAGGTATTTGGAGGCGGAGGGACTGCCTGTCAGCGGAATCGGCCGCTCCGCAGCCGGCATTAACCTGCGGGAGCTGGAGGAGCGGTTCGCAAGCGGCAGGTTTAAATTGTTCTATACCATGCCCAGGTATCATAATCCGCTCGGAACATCTTACAGTACAGCAGAGCGGCAGGCTATTGCCAGACTGGCAGGCAAATACGATGTGTATATCGTTGAGGATGATTACATGGCTGATCTGGGTGCCGGACGGCAATTTGATCCTGTATACGCGTATGACCAGACTTCACATGTGATTTATTTGAAAAGCTTCTCCAAAATCATCTTCCCCGGCCTTAGGCTGGGGGCGGTTGTGCTGCCGGAACCGCTGCTGGAGACCTTCCGCGCCTATAAAGGATACACGGACACCTCGCTGTTATCCCAGGCAGCGCTTGAGGTATATATCAAGAACGGCATGTATGAGCACCACAGGCACAAAATAAAAGCGATGTACGCAAAAAGAATCCAGGCGGTGTATGAGGCGCTCCGGCGGCACAATACGGAGCGTCTGATTGAGGCCTCTGCGGACAGCTCTGGCGTCTACATACAATTCAAATTGCCGGTAACCGTGAATCTGGAACGGCTGGTCAAACGGCTGGGAGAGCGGAAGATCAGCGTCGTACCCGGTAATGGATTCTATTTACCCTATTACCGGGCCCGGGACAAGTTCATACGCATCAGTATTTCCCGCGCCGGGCTGGACCAGATTGATGAGGGGATCAAGGGTATAGTCCAGGAGGTGAAGCGGGGGAGCGGATGGTAACGCGAAGGCCCTCCTGTTGTCTGGATATTAAATTGTGTTCATAATATTCCTATATAACTGTGAAAAGAGAGGCGAACCTACTGTGAAACCTGTGAATGAAACCCTTGAGCTGTTGAACCGTCATACCTCCGTCCGCCAGTTTCAGGACAAGCCGGTCAGTGACGAGCTGCTCGCTGCCATTATCGGGGCGGGGCAGATGGCCTCCACCTCCAGCAATGTACAGGCTTATAGCGTAATTGCCGTAACGGAGCCTGCACTTAAAGCGCAGCTGTCCGCCTTATCCGGCAATCAGGCGTATATCGAGCAGTGCCCGGTCTTCCTGGTCTGGTGCGCCGACCTGTACCGGCTGCGTGAGGCAGCGGCTCCCCATCTGCAGGGGGCGCCATCCTATGAGGACAGTACAGAGAATCTAATCGTTGCCACCGTCGATGTGGCGCTCGCGGCGCAGAATGCTGCGGTTGCCGCCGAATCGCTCGGTCTTGGCATCGTGTATATCGGCGGCGTCCGCAATAATATTGCCGGGCTGTCAGAGCTGTTGGGCCTGCCTGAGCTGGTCTACCCGGTATTCGGCATGTGTCTTGGTTATCCCGCTGCTGTGAATGGAGTGCGGCCGCGTCTGCCGCTGCAGGCTGTGCTGCATCATAATAGTTATGATGCCGAAGCCGCATTGCAGCAGGCCGGGGTGTATGACGGAATCTCACGGGACTATATGCGTGAGCGGACCGGTGGCCAAAGTGAGGCCTCGTGGTCGGAGATCATGGCGAAGCGCCAGGCCCAGCCGTCAAGAATGCATATGAAAGAGTTCCTGCTGGGCAAAGGGTTCATGCAGAGATAACCGGTTAAAGTGTGTAACTGAAGCTATATGGATAACAAAAGAAGCCTTCCCCCTTAAAGAAAGGGCGAAGGCTTCTTGCTGTTTACAGGATTCAGCCCGCTTTAGAACGGATTGCCGTACCACTTATATGTCATCACTGACTTGGCGGGCACATTTACGATAAACGACTGGCTGCCCCATTGTATCTTGACGTTCTTGGCCGAGGTCTGCGGATTATAAGCGACAACTACCTTGGAGCCGTCGGGATTCTTGAACGCCACATTCTTCAGATCATTGCTGGTGTTGGTCTGGATGCGGTAAGCACCCGGAACGACAAATTTGCTGAAGTGGCCCAGCAGATAATATTGCTTGGTATAAGTGACATTGTTCTCCGGATTGCTGTTTGAATTGTCGGAGTTCTGAACAGTGACCATGCCCCGGTTGGTGTTGTAGGCGGACAGCAGGGCAGGACCGTCTTTCTGATCAAGTGCGGCGTTCCAGAGAATAATCGATTTGGACCAGTTGCGAGTAATATTGATGAATTCAGTAATCATGTTGTCGAAGCCCTGGCTTGTGCCGTTCTGCGGATCATTCCAGGTGCCGAACCCTCCCTCTGTGAACCAGATGTCTTTATCAGGATGGGCATTATGCATGGAGGTCATCTGCGAGCCGTCGCCGCTGTCGTAGTGATGGAAGGCGCTGCCGGCGATATAGCTTGCTTTGCCGGAGTTTTTCAGATTCTGAACGACCGTATCCGGGAAGCTCCAGTTCAGATAATTATGGTCAAAAGCAATGATCTTGGTATTGATCCCGGCGTTCTGCAAAGTTGGGCCCAGGTAGTCTCCGATGAAGCCGGTCTCATCCTGCTCGTTCATGCCCATCGAGGGGTAAGCTCCGGTTTCATACATGGGCTCGTTCTGTACGGTGACGGCATAAATGGGAATCCCCTGGGCCTGATAGGCCTGAATGTATTTTTTGAAATAATCGGCGTAGGTCTGATAGTACTCAGCTTTGAGCTTGCCGCCGTTCAGGGTGCCGGAATACTTCATCCAGGCCGGGGCGCTCCACGGTGAAGCAAACACCTTGATACCGGGGTTCTTGGCAATCGCGGCTTTGACCATTGGAACGATATAAGGCAGATCACGGCTAATCGTGAACTGGCCGAGTGAGGTGTCCCCAGCCGTGTCATCATACGTGTAGGCCGACCAGGTGAAGTCCGAGCTGCCCATCGGCTGCCGCAGCACACTCAAGCCAATACCGGTGTTGCCAAACAGCTTCTCCATCACCTCGGCCCTCTTGGCGGCATTCAGCTTATAGTTCAGCAGCCAGGCTGAAGAGTCGGTCAGGGAAACGCCGAATCCATCCATTTGCTGATAGGTGGTGCCTTCGTTAACAGTAATTGTATAATCGCTGCTTCCGGTGGCGGCGCTGAAGCTCTTATCCCCGATGCGTGTCAAGCGGGCACCAGTGCTTAATCCGACAGCCGGCTCCGTATTCGGATCTGAGGTGGATATCCATACCTCTGCCGTTTCCCCTGCAGCCGAAACCGGTTGCGGCGCAATGCCTCCGCTGCCCGCAAGCAGCGTGGCGATCAGCGCTGCCAGTCCAATTCTTTTGATCATACCTTAAACTCCTCTCGATTATGCAGAAATGTAATCGCTTACTTTTATGGCAGGATTATCTTAAATCAATCGTCCATAAAAATCAATAATTTCCTTAAAAAGTTATTCATCCGGGTGACAGTTGTCACCTTGAACGAATGACAGTCCATACTGATGTTCATTTTCGGCCTCCTGTACTATAGAAATATAGCCGGAGGGCATATGGATACGGAGGGATACAGAATGGATCATGTGATCGAAATGAAGAATGCCAGCAGAAGCTTTCATGATACAAAAGCGGTAGACGGCGTCAGCTTCACCATTAACAGAGGTTCCATTACAGCAGTGCTCGGGCCCAACGGAGCAGGGCTGAAGGATGAGCCGGTGGACAAGCTGGCGGAGGCGATCCGCCGGGTGATGGGCGGGCACCGGGAGGTGTCCCCCGAGCTGGTCTTCGGCAGCCTGCGGGAAGAGAACCCGCTGTCGGACCGGGAGCGGGAGATTCTGAAGCTGGCCGGAGCGGGCCGGAGTGCCGGGGAGATCGCCTCGGCGCTGCATCTCTCCTACGGCACCGTCCGCAATTACATCTCGGAGATTCTCGGCAAGCTGGAAGTGAAGAGCCGGATTGAAGCGGTGCGGCTGGCTGAGGAGAAGGGCTGGATGTAGGAACAACAGCTGACCCCGAAATCTGCTGGAAAAATGAATCTGTTGTACTTTGTACAGCAGAAATCTGTAAAGACAGTGTTACTGGATGAATATTCAGAAATCGGTTGTACGAAATACAACAGAATGGGATTTATCTCTGAACATTGGGAATTCTGTTGCACCAAATGCAATCACTGAGACAATTAAGCTTCTTAAGGTCACATGAACAGGCATTATGTTGTACGAAGTGCAACTCTGGTACCCCTATAATAGGGTGTTTGGGAGAATTGTTGTACGAAATACAGCAGTTCTCCCGCTAAGCCGCTTTGAGAAGGAGAAATGCTGCCTTTTGTACAACAATCTTGGATCAGAGGCGGGGATTAGGAGGGGAATGTTGTATTTAGTGCAGGATTTCTCCGGAATTCCGGAAAATGTGACTCCTCACCGCAAACGGCAGGTCATCGGGAAATGTGAATAGCTAGGTTCAGCATACATGGGCCGAATAGCGCCGACTCACGTCAAAGGCTCTTGGCCTGCTCCTCGCGCATCCACAGCGAGAGCTGGCGCTTGAGCTGCAGGAACTCCGGCGCATCGGTGATTTCATCGCGGCGCGGACGCGGGAACGGCACATCGACGGTGTGCAGGACGGAGCCGGGACGTCCGGAGAAGACATAGATGCGGCTGGAGAGCAGCAGCGCTTCTTCGATGTTGTGGGTGATGAACAGCACGGAGCGGCGGTTCTCCTCCCACAGCTCCAGCAGCCAGCGCTGCATCTGCTCGCGCGTCAGCGCATCGAGTGCGCTGAACGGCTCGTCCAGCAGCATCAGCTCCTGCGGAGCGAGCATGGCCCGCAGGAAGGCGGCCCGCTGCTGCATGCCGCCGGACAGCATATGCGGATAAGCGCGCTCGAATCCGCCCAGGCCGACCTTGGCCAGCCAGTGGCGTGCCGCTTCGCGAGCCCGCGAGCCTCCGCTTGCGGCGCGCCCTGCAGCTCGGCGCCGAGCAGGACGTTGTCCAGCGTGCTCCGCCACGGGAACAGCGCGGGCTGCTGCGGCATATAGCTGATCTTGCCGCGCTGCCCGGTAACCGGGATGCCGTCCATGCTGACGGTTCCGGCATCCGGCAGCGTCAGGCCGCCGATAATGTGGAACAGGGTGCTTTTGCCGCAGCCGGAAGGGCCGACAATGGAGACGAATTCCTGCGGCTCTACCGTCAGCGACACCTGATCCAGCACATGCGTCCCCCGGCGGCGGTGCGTGAACGACTTGGAGACGCTGCTGACTTCAAGTGCAGGCGGTGCACTTCTGGCCTCATCAAGGCTGCTGCCGGGGCCGTCCTTCTTGAGCTGTACGCTATTCGTGAGTGGAGACACTTCGGTCAGCTCCTTCTATATAGAAATCTTTGTACTTAAGGCTTTATCTCAAACGTGCTCAGTATAGCGGTGTATTGTTACCCTATGCGTGTTAAGCTTCCTTGCGCGGTTTCCAGCGCACGAGCCATTTCTCCAGCAGGGCAATCAGTGCGAACAGCACCAGACTCAGCAGCACAATAATGACAATGGCCACGAACATCCGGTCCGTGCGGTAAGAGGCCTTTTGCAGCAGCATATAATAGCCGATACCTTTGTCCGCGCCAATCCACTCGGCAACCACTGCGCCCATGACGGCATAGGTTGCGGAGATTTTGAGCCCTGAGAACAGGGAGGGCAGGGAGCCGGGAAGCTCCAGCTTGGTGAAGATCTGCCAGTTGCTTGCGCCGGCCATTTTCATATAGTTCAACATTACCCGGTCGCTTTGCGCCAGCCCGCCCATGGCCGCTACGGCTACCGGGAAGAAGCAGACGAGGGTGATCAGGACGATTTTGGGCAGCAGGCCGAAGCCGAACCAGATAATGAGCAGCGGTCCAAGGGCAATGGAGGGCACATTCTGGCTGAGGATCAGCAGCGGATAGAGCGCTCTTTTGAGCCAGGGCAGCAGATGCAGCAGCAGAGCCACAATGAGGCCGATGCCGGTGCCGACCGGGAAGCCGATCAGGGTCAGCCGCAGCGTTGCGGCCGTATGCGCCCAGATCCCGGAGGCGTTGCCGCGTGATTCACGCGCGATATCGGACGGGCTCGGCAGCTGCCAGGCCGGGATATGGAACACCGATACCGCAATTTGCCATGCGCCCAGAAAAAAGATGACCGCCACAAGGGGCGGCCAGATTTGTCTCCAGGTGCTTCTCACGGCCGGTATTTCTCCGTCAGCTTGTCCATGCTAATGCCGCTGGGATTATGGGCGATCTTGATCTGGGAGATCACGCTCGGGCTGCCGGAGGCAATCAGTGCCTCATGCATCTGGCGTACAACTTCCAGCAGCTCCGTGAGCTCGCCTTCCATGGTAGTATCAAGCGGATTCACCTGATGTTTAACCCCCGACTTCTGAATTACCTCAATCGCAGTGTCCACGTAAGGGATCGAATCCTCATTGTTTGGAGTCTTGGGAATTACCTGAATGCTAAGCAGTGTATTAGCCATTTATTATTCATTCCTCTCATGTGAGTTAGTGTCAGTATTATTCCACTCGGTGTTTACTGGCCTTCCGGCAAAAATTCATTCGTAAATGTACTTGCGGCATCCAGCGGTTTATCCAGCAGCTTCAGGCCGTACATCCACTCTGCGTAATTCTGCCAGATTTCAAGCTTCTGCTCACCCCAGCGGGCGGCATCGTCCTTGTATTTCGGGCTGAGCCATTTCTGGCTGGCCAGCACCAGCTCGGGATCAAGATCAGGCACTGCATCGGACAGGACCGTGGCCGCTTCTTCCGGATGGTCGATCGCGTATTGGTATCCTTTCGACGTAGCTTTGAGGAAAGCCTTCACCACTTCCGGATGCTCGGCGATTTCCTTCTCACTGGTGGTCAGCACCGGTGTGTAGTAATCCAGCTGCGGCGCATAATCCTTCAGGTACAGCATATCCAGCGGCTCGCCGCGCAGCTCGGCTTCGATCCCGGTCCAGGCGTAGAAGATCCAGGCAAAGTCGATATCGCGTTTCACCGCAGTGAAGAAGTCAGCTTCGCCGATATTCACCAATTTCACTTTGGAGACGTCTCCGCCATCGGGGTCCATGATGGCTTTCATAGCTGCTTCTTCCGCTGGAGAGCCCCAGCCTCCGTAGGTTTTGCCTTCGAAGTCTTTTGGCGTCTTAATGTTGCGGTCCTTCGGAGCGGCAAAGCCGGAGGTATTATGCTGAATGATTGCGGCGATGGATACGAGCGGCACATCCTGCAGGCGGGCCAGGGTGAGCGCCTCCTGTGCACTGATGCCAAACTGGGCTTCACCGGAAGTAACCATGGTGTCAGATCCGGCAGCACCCGGCTGCACGATCTCCACGTCAAGACCTTCCTCAGCGTAATATCCCAGCTCCTTGGCGGTATACAGGCCGGTGTGATTCGTGTTCGGCGTCCAGTCCAGCGCAATCTTAACCGGGGTCAGCTCTTTAGGCGCGTCGGTGGTACTGGCGGCTGCGGTTGCTTCAGGTGCAGCGGTGCTGTTCCCGGCGGCAGGTGTGCTGCCTCCGGCATTGCTGCCCGGGTTGACGTTCCCGTTGCCGCATCCGGCCATCACGAGCACAAGCATAGAGCTAAGCAGCAGCGGTAATACTTTTTTGACTCCCATTTCTCTTCTCTCTCCTTCCAGCAATCCCTAGTCTTCCAAAATTCAGAGTAACCCATACCAAAAAGCGCCCCGGAGACCGGGACGCCAGTTATTTGCGCAAGGTGAGTTCAACTTCAGGCCCATGAAGGGGTTCAAGTTAAATGAAGATTCCTACGCTGGCATTATCCAGATCAGGTATAAGGGTCAGTATCTTGTGGGATACAATCTCAGCCGGCCAATTCCAGCACCCCTGGTTCTATGAAGTTCACGGGTATTGCTATGTTCTTACGGTGTATTATAGACGCCGCTCTTGCGGTTGTCCAGTCTCCCCGTCCTAATCTTCGAGCTTTAGCGGCAGAATCCAGGGGCCTTTGAGCAGGAATAGAGGCTCCGACATTCTAAAACGCAGCGTATCCGCGCCGGGCTCTGCATCCAGAAGAAGAGTCTTCAAGATTCTTGGGAATGTCTCGGTATCCTGCCAGCCGTATGAATATTTGTCCCCAGAACCCGGATAGCGGATGAAGAAATGCGTCAGTGACTTTGCCGCTTCGGGATCAAAATTCATATCCACATCAACACTGACAGCCGTCCCGCTGCTGCGCTCAATGCGGGTGAATTCTACCGGGTAACCGGCGATCTCAGCGGTAATGTGGAGAGGCGCACTCTCCCCGCTGGCGGGCAGCGGCAGAACGACCTCCCGGGAGAGTGCCTTCCGTTCCGCTATTTCGATGTAAGGGATGACGACCCTGTAAGACTGTTCTTCAGCTGATGCCAATTCCCGGAACGAGAACTCCGACGGGTAGACCATAGTTGAAGGAGGTTCAACCTTCGCTTTGACACCCTCTTCATTCTCGACATACAGGTCATTCCAGGATACCAGCGGCTCCAGTGAATAAGAATGGACGGCGGAGAACGAATCTGGAAGGGCCGGAACTAATTCGACGCGGACAAGCCCGTCATCCAGACGTACCGGAAAAGCCGTAATCCGCACATCCTGGTGCACATCACTTGCGCCTAAATGCTGCAGATCATCGGCGGTCACCGGTGCTTGAAGCACCAGTGGCCCGACTGCTGCTCCATTGATATACAGAGTAACCGGTTCAGCGGTTTCAAGCTCCAAATTTCCGGGAAGTGCAGCGCTGTAGCTTGCATACCAGTCTCCGGATGCAGAAGACCGCATATTGGAAGTAAAGGTATAACGGTCCCCTCCGATGTCTGCCTGAAATTCAGTAATGACGGGAGTCAGTTGTCCCCGCAGCGTAATGGTCCCGCTGTTCTCCTGCAAAAGTATGGCATGAACTATCAGCTTTCCCTTGCCTATGGCAGCAGTGTAAGGCTTCTCCAGAACATAAAGCTGACTGTCCGGGCTGCTTTCCAGAACAGTGCCGAAGCCGGGCAGGAAGCTAAGGGCTTGCTTTAGACCTGCCTGGACGTCAGGGGAGAACGACAGCAGGCCTGCGGCCATAAGGATCGCGGCCGCCGCCGCTCCAATAGCCGTACGCCGCCGCGGCTTGCGGACAGCAGCAGGCAGTTCAGGCGCCGGTTCAGTCTGAATAAGGGCGAGGGTACGGCTCTTGATCCGCTCAAGTGAGGCAATCTCTTCTTTAGACCCGGGTACCGGGCTGGACTCAGGCTCCCCCAGCAATCCGTTCAGTGCAAGTTCAGCCTCGCTGAATTCCAGATGATCGAGCTGATCAAATATGCTTTTCTCACCGCTGTTCCTATCCTTTACCATGATCCGAGTTCCCCCTTTCCATCTTCGCCAGTCTGATGTATAGCCTGCTTCAGCATTGTCCGGCAGCGGTACAGACGGCTCTCGACAGCTTTTTTACTGAACCCAAAGGCCGCAGCCAGTTCATCCAGACTCTCGTATAGGTAATACCTGCGCAGAAACAGGCTGCGGTCCGGTTCACGGAGCTGCCCGATATAGCGGAGCATTTCCCCCGCTGCCTCACGTTGTAGAAATTCCTGTTCGGTGTTGCTCCCGCTCTGCATGTTAAGCGCTGCTTCGTTCAGCGTCCTGCCAAGGTCCGGCTGCAATTTACGCCTCAGATCCAGTGCCTTGTATTTCGCGAGCAGGAATATCCAGGTGCGGAAAGAAGCGCGTGACGGGTCGTAACGTCCGATATTGTTCCAGGCTGCCAGAAACACATCGCTGACACATTCCTCGGCATCCTCTGCACTCCCGCAGCCGGCCAGAATGCGCTGGACCAGTCTGTGCACATCGGGTCCGTAGAAGTCGATGGCATCCGCGAGAGCTTGCTTATCTTTTGTTCTGAACCGGCCGGGCCAGGCCAGGCTGTCATGATCATTACGCGTCATTGGAACCTCCGGCATTTCTTTTCATGAGTTACCTACTAATAAGTCATATATGTATTACTACGCATGCCTGCGGGAAGATCACTCAGAAGATTTGTGAAGTGAATAATAAAAAAAGCCGCCGTCACCGGCAGCCCCTCAATCCTTATCATAGAACCGCTTCTTACGGCTGCTGCGTATTCCGTTCCACGCCTCCCTCAGTGTCAGGCCCAGACTGACTGCGATCCCGGAGAAGGTGAGGAACAGCGCCAGGTACTCAAACGCAGAGTACTCCAGCATTTTGCTCCAATCGATGGGTGCCTTCAAGTCCTCAATGACCTGATTCATCCCGTAAATCCCGCTTATTACCGTAAATACAGTCAGGACCATCAGCAGCGTATCCCGGCGTTTGGCCTGGAATTTATCCTGATACTGGAACAGGTCATTCAAGGTCATCTTCACTTCATCGAACAGGGCGTCATTGCCGTAAACCTTGCGCAGCTGGAAGAAGATCTCCCGTCCCTGCGACTGCGAAATCAGCTCCAGAAAGTAGAATTTGGCCGAGAACTTATTAATCAGGAAGATCAGATTCTCGATCTCGTCATAATCGTGGTTGATGCGCAGCCGGGAATGCAGATTGGCCAGCTTCAGCAGCACGATTTTATGAAAAATACTCAGCAGCAGCCCGTAATAATACTCCCCGTACATCTGGTTAATCAACTGGGTGGCGATGTCGGATTCGGCCCGGCTCAGGCAGCAGAAGGTCTGCTCATTAGTCATATAATAGGTGTCCGGCCCCCAGCGGCTGTAGCAATGTTCAGAGGTATACTGTTCGATATATTCGGGATCGCTGGCACTGGTATAGGGTTTACCCTCCATATTCAGCCCATCCAGCTGGGCGGCACGGTAGCGCAGCTCGATACTGATCTCATCCGATTCTTCCCCGCGGTTGAAGCCATAGAAAGCCTGCACCAGCATCCGTTCATCCACGAAAAAAGGCAAGGTCTCGAAATACGCGCCATCGATCTCCGCAGGGTCGAGAAACGGCTCCAGCCCGGCAACCAGATTCTTGAATACGAAATCCTCCACCTGACCAAAAGACTTCTTATGACAATGGATAAAGGACTGCTTATCCTGGTAGGATACGTCCTCCAGTGTACGGAAGCGGTCGGCGAATTCCAGCGCAGTGCTGAAGGAGAGATTTTCTTCTTCAATAGCCACTCTTATGGTCAGGAAGCCCAAATCAAACGGGCAAAGGAACACATCCGTGGACAGCACGCGGAAATTTACGGATTGAAACGGCATTTCAAGCTGGCACTGCAGATCGTTCACCCGGGAAAAGCGGCGGAAGGAATCAGCATCCTTCTCACGCGGAAAGAGGACATGAGCGGCGAACGGCAGGTAGCTGCGCTCCATTTTCTCATGGGACACGCAGTAGCCCTCCCCGTAATAAGCATGCTCAAGATCCTTGTTATCGAGAAAAAAACGCGTAAATCCGTCCTGCTGCAGACGCCCGGCCAGATCTTTGTCCTGCCCGGCCTTGATGGAGAAGGGGAAAATGAATTGCAGCAATGCAGTATGCAGCAGCGGTTCGGGTCTCTCGGAGTGCAGCTCAGCCATATAGGGGTTCCGTCCTTATTCACAGGATATTAATCTCGTTGCTATATTACCCGATTTTCCAGGCGGCCACGCTAAGCAGGAATAATACGGCGGCAAAAGCGGCCAGCAGCCCCGATGTCTGGGCCACCTGCATATGGTCCATGGACCAGCCGGTCAGCAGCGGCAGCACCGCGCCGCCGATTCCGCCCGAGGCGATCATGATACTTGGCGTGGATTCCTCTGCACCGGGCAGCAGCTTGCTTGCGAAGACCAGGGCGATGGAGAAGATGCCGGACATGAACAGCCCGAGCAGCAGAATGACGGCGAATGCGGCAATCCGGTGCTCTGCGAACGGGAAAATAACCAGCAGCAGCAAAGCGGCGAAGCAGCTGATGAGCACATAGATGCGGTAGGAAATCCGCTCGGCAACCACACCGGCGAATAGTCTGCCCGCCGACATAGCCAGCCAGAAGAAGGTAACCGTCAGCGCTGCCGCAGCTTCGCTCATGCCCAGCTTGGCGATGAAGATCGCCGGCATGAAATTGACCAGACTCATCTCGGTACCTACATAGAGAAAGAAGAAGACGATGAACAGGGCAAGCAGTATCCACTGTTTGCCCTTGTACGGCAGGCGTCCGGATTTGCCGGCGGCGGGTACTGTTGCGGTTGCTGTTGCGTCTGCGGGGGCCGCGGCAGCGGCAGGGCGTGACGGCCGCTCATCCAGCACACGCTGGAGCGGACCGAAGCTGCTCTTCGCCCAGAAGAGCAGTGAAACCAGAGAAAAGGCGGCAACGATCAGGAAAGCCAGCCTCCAGCTGCCGGCGGCAATCAACGGACTTGCGGCCAGCGGCATGAGCAGCGCGCCTACACCGAACAGCACCTCCAGCCGGCTCATGGCAATTGCCGTCCCTTCGGTGATCGCGGCGATAATGATCGTGCCGATGACGGCTTCGATCATGCCGAAGCCGAAGCCTGCGGCTACCGCGATCACGTACATCCAGCCCCAGGGCGGGAGGAAGGCGTAGGCCGTTTCGGCGCAGACCAGCAGCCCGGTGGCGATCAGGATGCCGCCGCGTTTGCCGAAGCGGCGGTTCAGCAGCGGCGAGACCAGCACACCGGCGAGGAAGCCGCTGAACTGGCTGAAGATCAGCTCGCCTCCGGCACTGTAGCTGCGGTCATAATGCTGGAGCAGCACAGGCAGAATAGAGCCCAGCACCACATGGGCAAGGCCGATGACGAAATAGGAGAGACAGCCGATCCAGATTAATTTTTTCAAGGGGAGAGACTCCTTCTGGGTGAATTTATGAACATAGTCCGGGATTCATTATGAACCGAACGGGTACACTATAATAAGCACAGTTTTTATAATAAATCCAAACTGCGGATGTGAATATATAAACTTATATTCACATGAATTCGAAAGGAGCTTTCTCGTCAATGGATAACAAAGAGCTGGAGAAAACGATCATACAGGTGCTGGATGACAACAAGTTCGGGTCCTTCGGCACGATAGAAGCCGGCAACAAACCTAAGGTGCGTTATATGGCGGTATTTCATGACGGATTGAACATTTATCTGGCTACGAACCGCAAGACCCATAAGGTAGAAGAGCTTAAGGATAATCCGAATGCTTGTCTGCTGCTGGGTTACGAGCAGGGCGGCGGCAAGGATGTGCTGGAGATTGAAGCTACAGTAGCTGTCACCAAAGATGAGGGTTTGCGTTCGAAAGTATGGAACACATCCTTGGAGCAATGGTTCAAGGGACCGGAGGATCCGGACTATGTAATCCTGGAGCTCTCCCCGACACGGATTGAATATATGGGCAAAAATAAGGAACACGGAGTATGGCAGGGAGCAGCTGCAGTATCCAAGTAAGTAAGCAGCGGTACTGAAAGGACCCAGTCCATTCTAATAATAGAGGTAATGTTTATGATCAGGCCTTTCCTGAGCCTTAGGGTTCAGGAAAGGCCTTGCCGCGTTGTGCAAATATAAGAAGTTACAGGTTTCACACGATAACTTATCCTTCTATTTCTCGCTGAAACGGTACCGTCCTTTAAAAAGGACGGCAAAGCCGTTTCCACTTGTGCATGTCCGTAAATAATAGATGGAACATGGGGAATCATGCTATACTTGCCTCAGTATTTTGACATCCTGAGGCGGAGGCGATTGCCATGAATTGTGTTGACTGCGCTGACATAGACCCGATTGAAGATGAAGGGGAGCTGAAGCTGCGCCCCTATTCTGTTCCGCTTGCCGCTGCGGTAAGGAATGCAGGATATGAAGTATTCGGGACAAGCAGGACCTGTATCATTCCCTACCGCTGCAAAGAAGAGTTGCTGGAGCTGTTAGGACGGCTGGAGGTATTTGAGGAGCAGCAGCAGATCTCCTTGTCCTTATGTATTAAGGGCAGAGGAGCCCGCATTTCTCTGGAGCACTGGCTGACTCTGGTTCAGCTGAAGGTCCGCTTTTCCAGCGAGAATCTGGTTTCGATTATTATGAGCCATGATTTCTGCAGCCACATGCAGCCGATTGTGAATTTCTCCGAAGAGATTATTGGCTTTGAACTGCTGCTGCGGCCGCTGCCGCAAGGGAATCATTTTCAGCCGTATGAGCTGTTTGAGATTGCCCGGCGTACAGGATTCCATTCCTTTCTTGACCGTGCGGCCAGGATTTCAGCCATTGAGACGAGTACAAAAATGCTGCCGAAGGGCATCAAGCGGTTCATTAACTTCCTGCCTTCCTCTATTTATAATCCCAAGTACTGTCTCACGCATACCTTCGAGACGATTCAGCGGCTGGATCAGAATCCGGAGGATTATGTATTTGAAGTGGTGGAAACGGAAAAAATAAACGATATGCCGCATCTCCGCGCCATTTTTGCCGAATACCGCCAGCAGGGTATGCTGGTTGCGCTGGATGATGTCGGTGCGGGGTATTCGACTGTAGAAGTGATGTCCAGCCTGCAGCCGGATTATGTCAAAATCGACCGGGATTTGATCAGCTTCTGCGATCAGAATAAGGACAAGCAGTCCGTTCTGCGGGATATTATCTCCCGGGCCGGGGATTTCGGTGCAAAGGTGCTCGCCGAGGGAATCGAGCGCCGGGAGGAGTTTCTCTTCTGCCGTGACCTCGGCATGGATCTGGGGCAGGGGTATCTCTTCGGGAAGCCGGAAGAGAAGCCGCCGGCACATTTCGGATTCAGTGCCTGAATCAGCAAGATCCATTCTCCCCGGAGCGCAGCCTGGAACACTGTCTGCTTCCGGGGATTTGTTATGTTATTTGAAGGAGAGAGGGGAGAGGTTCTGCGTGGGTGTTACATTACTATATGTAGAAGATGACCGTGAGATTGGCAACGCAGTATCTGCGGATCTGCGGGAACGGGAGTATGCTGTCCGCTGGCTGGAGAGCGGAGAAGGCGCGCTGGAAGCGGCTGAGGGCTGCCAGCTGGTGATACTGGATGTGATGCTTCCGGGACTTGACGGGTTCACCGTCGGCCAGCGGCTGAAGCGGGTATACCCGGAGCTGCCGATCCTGATGCTCTCGGCGCGTACCTCCATTGACGATAAGCTCCAAGGGCTTGAATTCGCGGATGATTATTTAACCAAGCCGTTTCATCCCGATGAACTGGCAGCCAGGATTGAAGTCCTGTTAAGAAGAAGCGGCACGGCTGCCCCTGCTCCCTTGATTCTTAAGCATCTGGTGGTTAGTCCGGGCAGCAGTGTGGTTACGGAAGCCGCAAGCGGACGGGAGATTATGCTTACCGGCAAGCAGTTCCAGATCTTCTCTTATCTGCTGCGCCATCTTGGCCAGATTCTGACCAAGGAGCAGATTTACGAAGCCGTCTGGGGCGAAAGCTATATCGAAGGCGACAAGACACTTATGGTACATATCCGGTATCTGCGCGAGAAGCTGGAGCTTGATCCGGCTGCGCCGGAGATTATTGAGACGGTCAGGGGTATCGGTTACCGGGTGAGAGGATGAAGAGGGCGGGGCGTTTCCAATTTCTGCGCCGTTCCCTGCTCTTCCGGTATCTGCTTATTCTTTTGGCCGCGCTGTTGTTTATCCCCGTTATCGTTCCATTGACTGTTATGCTGTACAGTATCTTTGGCGGACTCACCCATGAAGCGCCTCCCAAGGAGTATGCGCTGTATTCCAGTGTCGATAAGCTGGAGATCATGTGGCATGAGGAAGCGCGCAAGCTCCTTGACCAGCCGCCGGAGGGGATCACTGAGCGTCTCCGGGCTTTGAGCGAAACCTACCGTCTGGCCAGAATATTCTGGGTAGATAACGAGGGCAGAACACAGCTGGTTACAGAGCCCTCCGGTCCTCCGCTGCTGCAGGATGGACAGGCGGCCCGGGATATCCCTGCTTATTGGGGCGCCGCCGAGGCAGTATCCTTCATGAAGGACAGCACGGCGCTTAAACCACTGGCGATTGTTGCTTTTGTAGGGGATCAGGCTGAAGCCGGAGAAGGCTTCATGGTCATGCAGATTCCGGAAGAAATCAGGAATGGGAAATATGCCCCAGGGCTGGATAAGTGGTATTCGATTATGATGCTGGTATTCTTGATCGTCTTCGTCGTCAGCTCCTGGCTCTTCTTCATCATGATCCGCAGAAGACTGCTGCGGCTGCAGACCGCTATGGTTTTTACCGGACGTGAAGGTCTTCCTAAGGTGGTTATTCCGGGCAAACCTGATGAAATCGGGCGGCTTGAGGAGGCATTCAATACGATGGTGACAGAGCTTGCCGCCAGCCGCTCCAGAGAGACGGAAGAAGAGGGCCTGCGCAAGCGCCTGGTTGCCGACCTGTCACATGATCTGCGGACTCCGCTCACCGTGATCCGCAGCCACCTGCATGTGCTGGGCAAGGAGGATTTATCGGCTCGCGGCCAGGAATCCCTTGAGCTGATGGATCAGCGGATCGAGAGTCTCGGAGGGCTGATTGACAATCTGCTGGCCTATAATCTGCTGAACAGCGGGCGGATGACGCTCAAGCTGGAGCAGAAGGATGTGCTGAGACTGCTGCGTGAGAGCGCTGCGGCCTGGTACCCGCTCTGGGAGAAGGAGGGTTATCAGATTGAGATTGATCTGGAGGCAGCGCCGCTCTACTGGAATGTTGATGTCAGCTGGTTCCGCAGGGTGCTCGATAATCTGTTCCAGAATATTCTGCGTCATGCGCGCAGCGGTCTATATGTAGGCATTTTTACAGAGATCCGCGGCGGTAACCGTGTCCTTGTAATCTCGGACCATGGCGGCGGTCTGGACGGGAGTACCGATTCCAAAGGGGCGGGCCTGGGCCTGTCCATTGTTGATCTGCTGCTCAAGCGGATGGAGCTGGAATGGAGTATGGAGAGTACGGGGCAGGGCACCGAGATTACAATCTGGAAGCGGCTGCCGGACCGGATAATTTAAACAAAATGCCGGACCGGAAAATTTAAACAAAATTTAAACTTGCTGCTTCCGCGCTTTTAACCTTGGGACGTTATGCTGAATACCGAGGTGAAGAGAATGAAGGATACAGTAATAGAAACAAGAGCTCTGCTTAAGGAATACCGTGGCCGTGCAGCCGTGAAGGAACTGAATCTGAATATCAGACAAGGGGAAATCTATGGATTCCTCGGTCCGAACGGCGCCGGCAAAACAACAACGATCCGTATGCTGCTGGGTCTGATTAAGCCGACCTCCGGCAGTATCGAAATTTTTGGCCGGGAGCTGCGCCGGAACAAACTGCAAATCCTGCGCAAAGTAGGCTCTCTGGTGGAGTCCCCTTCCTATTACGGGCATCTGAGTGCCCTGGACAACCTGGAGGCAATCCGCCGGATTCTGGATGTGCCGAAGCCGCGCATTGCCGAGGTGCTGGATATTGTTTCGCTTACCGGGGAAGAGAAACGGCCGGTCAAAGGCTTCTCGCTGGGCATGAAGCAGCGGCTGGGCATTGCCGCAGCGCTGCTCGGCAGTCCGGAGCTGCTGATTCTGGATGAACCGACCAACGGGCTGGACCCGTCAGGCATTCAGGAAATCCGCTCACTGATTAAGCGGCTGCCGGAAGAGCAGGGAATTACGGTCCTGGTATCCAGCCATCTGCTGAGCGAAATCGAGCAAATGGCCGGAACCGTCGGCATTATCCGTGAGGGGCAGATGGTCTATCAGGATACGATTGCCCATCTGCAGGAGCAGGCGGCAGGCAATCTGAGCGTGGCGGTATCGGAGCCGGAAGCTGCGCTGGTGACTGCACTGCGGCGCGGGTGCGGCGGTGAGCTGCAGGAGGGAAGGCTGATCCTGCCCCGGATGAGTGATGCCAGAGTATCGCTCCTGGTCAAAGAGCTGGTCGAGGACGGCCATGCGGTCTACAGAGTGGAAGAGCACAGACAATCGCTGGAGGAATTCTTCCTGCAGGTGGTTGGGGGAGGGCAATCATGATGTGGCGTGCGCTGTCGGCGGACTGGCTCAAGATCCGCGGCAAAGGCTTATGGTTCCTGGTGTTCCTAGGACCGGTCGGCCTGATTGCCATGCAGGGATTGAATTTCGGGCTCCGCTATGATTATCTGCGGAATCAATACCAGGCGGATTTGTGGGGAGGCCTGCTTCGCAATGTCTCCGATTTCGTGCCGGTAGCCCTATATCTTGGCGGGACACTGGTCTGCTCGCTGATTGCAAATATCGAGCATCAGACGAGTTCGTGGAAGCAGCTGCTGGCGTTGCCTGTCTCGCGCACGGCTGTGTTCATGTCCAAGCTGCTGATCTGCCTGATGCTGCTTGTGGTGTCTTGTCTCCTGCTGTCGGCAGGGACCGTCTTCCTGGGTCTGCTGCTCGGATTCAGTACGCAGCCCATTCCTTATACTGATGTCCTGCGGATAGGATTTGCTTCTTACGCAGCGGCTATGCCTGTCATTGTGCTGCAGCTGTGGCTGTCCTTGTCCAGCCGTAACCAGACGCTTCCCGTATCTCTGGGTATGACATTGTCGCTGCTCAGCCTGTTCTCGGTATTCCTCTCCGAGTGGATTCCGTTATCCTGGCCTTCCCTGGCCTGGAATGCTGAGCATCCCTGGTTATTCAGCGGAGCAGGCCTGCTCCTTGGAGTCATAGTGCTGCTGCCGGGAGCCCTGCATTTCGCCCGAAAGGATGTGGCCTGAAGATGAGACCATTCTTGCGAATTATGTCTGCGGAGCGGCTGAAGATGTCGGGGTCCTGGGTCTGGCTGCTGGTGCTGATCAGTCCGCTGATCGCCTTGGCCGTCGGGGCTGTCGCAGACCGGCAACCGGACGGGGTATTCACCTGGCAGGTGTTGCTCAGTGCCATGTCGGTTATTCACGCCATGTTATTCCTTCCGGTGCTCTCGGGCATCTTCGCGGCTCTGATCTGCCGCAATGAGCATAGTGACGGCGGCTGGAAGCTGCTGCTTGCCTTGCCGGTTAGACGGACCTCGGTATACCTGGCCAAATATACAATGGTTATGGCGCTCCTGGCTGCTGTGCAGCTGTTGTTTCTTGCAGCTCTGCTGGGCATGGGATTGTACCGCGGTGCAGAAGGAGAAATTCCCTGGGAACTGCTGCTGACCAGTCTGTTCGGCGGCTGGTTCGCCTGCCTTCCGCTGGCTGCGCTGCAGCTGGCCGTATCCCAGGGCTGGAGCAGCTTTGGCGCTCCTCTTGCGCTAAATGTATGCTTCACCATCCCCAATATCCTGATCGCGAACTCAGCTGAATACGGGCCGTATTATCCATGGGTGCAGCCGATGCTTGCCATGTCGCCTTTCGGGGAGGACCGGTTCGGCGCGTTCAACCTGCCTGTGGAGAGCCTGATGATTGTAGTGTCCGGGAGCCTGGCGATATTCCTGGGAGCGGGGTTGTTCTTCTTTTGGCGTAAAGCAGTATAAAGGCCGGGGTATTGCGGAGTAGGATATAATATTTGTGAGTGTGATTATGCTGATATTTCTAATTTTAGTTTGCTTCTGCTTATACCAGTTATGTGCTGTCTCTCCTGTTCTACATTTCTCTCCATGGACATTGGCCGCAGTTTTTTCTATAATTAATCGTAGAAGTAACTATTAACGGCCGGTGAAGCCGGATAAGCATATGGAGGAGGGCGAGAGCATGGAGCCAGCGGCACTTGAAGAATGCGACAACACATGCAATGGTTCCGAGCTGGAACCGGAATCTATGGCATTGATCCTGCCTGACCGCGGGACTACAGACAAGATGGCGGAGATGTTCAAGGCACTCGGCGATCCGACCAGAGTAAGGCTTATTTACGCCTTATCCCAACAAGAGTTATGTGTGCATGACTTGTCGTCGATCCTGGATATGGGACAGTCCGCTGTTTCCCACCAGCTCCGTTACTTGCGCAATCTGCGGATTGTGAAACGCCGCAAGGAAGGTAAGACTGTATTTTACTCGCTGAATGATGCACATGTGGAGCAGATCTTCCTGCAGACCCATGAGCATATCCGGCATGAATAGATGACCCTGAACATGAACAAGGGAATGTTCCGGCAGCTGCGAATAGGCTGCTCGGGGACATTCCCTTTTTGTATTATGAGGTGAATGAATTAACTGGCTTGAGCTAAAATCCTGTACGAAATACAACATTCCGCTCAGTAAAACGGCGCTAATTGAAAATTGTTGTACACAATGCAGGATTCTTCCTCTTCCAGGCGGCTTAGCGGGAATATTCTTGCATTTCATACAACATTCCTCCCTACACCCTGGTATCTATGAACCCAAGTTGCAATACGTACAACAATTATGCCTTGTCCGGCAAAAGCCGCGCAATTACACAGGAAGCTCCCTATGCTTCAAGGAAGAATTCTCAATCTGCAGGGTAGTGTGGTGAATGCCGAATTTGTCTTCCACAACCTTAAGTGCCTGCTGCAGCACCTGCTGGTGGTCAGTATGATCCCCGATCAGCAGATGGCCGCTGAGTGCATCCAGTCCGGAGGTAATCGTCCAGATATGCAGGTCATGCACATCAAGGACCCCTTCGATTCCCAGCAATGTTTCCTGCACATCACGTATATTCACCGTGAGAGGAGTACCTTCCATAAGAATATGAAAGGCCTGTCTGATAACGCCCCAGGCGCTGCGCAGGATGAGAAGGGCAACCAGCACGCTGATGATAGGATCTGCGACGTACCAGGAGAACAGATTCATGATAAGACCGGCAATGAGGGCGCCGACGGAGCCGAGGGCATCGCCCATAATATGCAGATAAGCGCTCCGGATATTGATGTTGTCTTTAGCTTCGCTCTTGCGCATCAGCGACCAGGCGCTGATGAGATTGGCCAGCAGTCCGACAGCGGCAATCACCATCATGGTTCCGCTGGCAACAGCCGGAGGCGAGAAGAAGCGCTGGTACGCCTCCCACATAATAAAGCCGGCGATAACAAACAGCGTCACCCCGTTGAATAAGGCTGCCATAATCTCAAACCGGAAGAACCCGTAGGAGTTCTTCGATGACGGCGGCTTTGCGGCAATAATCATCGCAACCAGACTCAGTGCCAGCGAGGCGGTATCGCTGAGCATATGCCCGGAGTCAGATAACAGGGCCAGACTGCCGGTGACAAGGCCGCCGAAGAATTCGAGAAACATAATGCCGCCGGTGATAATTAAGGCGATCAGCAGGCCTTTCTTATTATCCGGTGCATGAGAATGAGAGTGCGAGTGCGAGTGCGAATGGGAATGATCCGCAGCCTTGTGTCCGTTGTGCGGGTGTCCGCCGTTCCCATGTTCACTGTGCTGATGCTCGCTGTGCTGATGCTCACTGTGCTGGTCTCCGCCGTTCCCGTGCTCGCCGTGCTGGTGCTGCTCTGATTGGTCTGAGTGGGTTGAATGCCCCGAATGCCCCGCATCCTTACCATCAGGTGCCCCATTCTTCGTTGTCGTGCCGGAATTATTAGAATGATTCATGGGTAAAACCTCTTTTCAGTTAACATATGAATGATTGCTCATATGTTAATACTATGACGGCTGAAGGTAATTTACAAGGGTTAGCAGCAAGTTTTTTTTCGTTTCAGAGCTGGTTGTCGCAAAAATCCCTGTCGCTTCAATTACCGGTATACCGCCCCTTCTCCAATTCAAGCTATTAAGTTTTATTTAACCTTGTTTGAATTGTTATTTTTCATGAAAAAGCCAAAAACTATGCGCGGAGTGCATTGACACTGCAAGATTCAGGGGAATATAATATGTGTAAGTTAACATATGAACAAATACTCATATATAGGTTTTACCAAGGGAGATGAGTCATTTGAATACGGTACAAGGTAATGTGAAGCGTAAATGGGTACTCGAGGGTCTGGACTGCGCGAATTGCGCCATGAAGATTGAGAATAAGGTTAAGAAGATCGAAGGGGTATCTTCCTGTTCCGTGAACTTTGCGATGAAGACCATGACGCTGGAGACCGCTGCTTCTGCTGCAGAAGAAGTAGCAGAACAGGCGCAGCATACTGTCACTGCACTTGAACCGCATGTGAAGCTGCGTGAAGTAACCGCTTCGCGGGCGGTCAAGAAGCCGCTTCCTGCGGGCAGTCCCGGCCAGGCTCGCCGCGTAGCTACTCAGGGTCAGGAGCATGACCATGCGGGCGGGGAGCTGCATAGTCATGCCCATGACCATGACGACACACACGGTCATGCCCATGCGGCTGCGGAGCATACCCATAATCATACCTCTGCCGCTGAGCACGGTCATGACCACAGTCACGGCCACAGCCATGAGCACGGGGAAGGCGGTACGCGCAGAATCCTGCTGCGTTTGGCCGGCGGAGCTGTTCTGGCCGCTGCCGGGATGTTCCTCCCGGTCAGTGGAATCGCGGAACTGTTACTCTTCCTGGCAGCGTATCTTATCGTCGGCGGTGAGGTAGTCTGGTCCGCCGCGCGGAATATTATCCGCGGCCAGGTGTTTGATGAGAATTTCCTGATGGCGCTGGCGACCATCGGGGCCTTTGCCATCGGAGAGTATCCGGAAGGCGTTGCGGTTATGCTCTTCTATCAGGTAGGTGAGCTGTTCCAGGGGATGGCGGTGAACCGTTCACGCCGTTCGATTACAGCGCTGATGGATATCCGGCCGGAATTCGCTTACTTGAAGGAAGGCAGTAATCTGCGCAAGGTCTCGCCGGAAGAGGTAGCAGTTGGAGACAGCATCGTGGTTAAGCCGGGCGAGAAGGTACCGCTGGATGGCATCATTCTGGAAGGCAGCGCGATGATGGATACCTCGGCACTGACCGGTGAATCCGTGCCCCGGTCTACCCAGCCGGGCAGCCAGGTGCTGAGCGGATTCATTAACCGCAACGGTGTGGTTACCATTGAGGTGACCAAGGATTTCGGCGAATCGGCGGTCTCGCAGATTCTGGAGCTGGTGCAGAATGCGACCAATAATAAAGCGAAGACAGAGAACTTCATCACGAAATTCGCCCGTGCCTATACGCCGGTAGTAGTGATAACAGCCCTGCTGCTGGCGGTGGTTCCGCCGCTGGTACTCAGCGGAGCCACGTTCTCGGACTGGATCTACCGCGCACTTGTCTTTCTTGTTATTTCTTGTCCTTGTGCACTCGTCGTATCGATCCCGCTCGGATTCTTCGGCGGCATCGGAGCCGCTTCGCGGAACGGGATTCTGGTCAAGGGCAGCAATTTCCTGGAAGCATTAAATGATGTGAAGGTTGTCGTATTTGATAAGACGGGAACCTTGACCAAAGGGCAATTCAGCGTGACCGGGAATTACCCGGCGGAAGGATTCACCCCGCAGGAATTGCTGCGGATTGCCGCTTATGCCGAGAGCCATTCCAGTCATCCGATTGCCGAATCGATCCGCTCCGCTTACGGAAAGGCCATCCCTGGAGAAGCCATCACGGACTATAATGAAATTTCCGGCCATGGCATTGCTGTAGCAGTCGAAGGCAAGGCAGTACTCGCCGGGAATGCAAGGCTGATGGAACGGGAGGGGATTGCAAGCCAGATCCCGCAGCAGAGCGGCACTGTGGTTCATATTGCTGTCGATAAGCAGTATGCAGGTTATATCGTTATTGCTGATGAGGTGAAAGAGGATGCACAGCGGGCCATCCAGGAGCTGAACGCGCTGGGAATCCGCAAGACCGTCATGCTGACCGGCGATGCTTCATCTGTAGCCGAGTCCGTCGGCAGACAGCTGGGTATTCAGGAGATTCATGCGGAGCTGCTGCCCGGAGATAAGGTCGAAGCGATTGAACGACTGGAGCGGGAGAAGGGACCGAAGGAGAAGATTATTTTTGTCGGAGACGGGATTAATGATACTCCGGTGCTGGCTAGAGCCGATGTCGGGATCGCCATGGGCGGACTTGGCTCCGATGCAGCCATTGAAGCAGCAGACATTGTAATCATGACGGATGAACCCTCGAAGATTGCCGCCGCTATCGGCATCGCCAAGCGCACGCGGACCATTGTGTGGCAGAATATTATTTTTGCGCTGGGGGTCAAGGCCGTCTTCCTGCTGCTGGGAGCGTTCGGAATTGCTACCATGTGGGAGGCCGTCTTCTCCGATGTCGGGGTAACCTTGCTTGCCGTGCTCAACAGTATGCGCGCATTGCAGCCTCCGAAATCAGGATAATGCTCAGCTGCCATATTTATAAATTCACTACTTTTGCCGGATTCTGATTTATAAATTATGAAATAATTATGAAAAAATAAGTCGTCATGATCCTAAATTTTGGGTCCTGAGGCTTATTTTTTATTGGATGTATAATGTTTTTTGTCTATTTATGCCGATATATCATTATATATTTACAGCATATGGAAGATTACAACGGTTTTCTGGGGGGACATTCGGTGAAGAAGGCAGGCTTGTGGTCAAAAATGAAAATGAATGCAAACAATGGAAAATCTGTATCTCTGCAGAAAAAGTGGTCGTTGGTCATTTTAGCAGTTGCCATTATACCTCTGCTGGGAGCGACCCTCTTTTTCATGCAATACTTTGGGGGCGTGACCCGGGCGGACAGTGAGGAGCTGGCTGAGAGTATCCTGGAGATGAATACTACACGGATCGATGAATGGATAGACTCCAAAACGTCTGCGGTACAGGAACTGATGGCCATGCATCCTGAATTCGACACTGCACAGCCGGCCACTATATTCCCGGTAGTCAAGGTGCTGGAAGACAGCGACAGACAGTCCGAAGGCTACAGTGTCATTAATAAGGAAGGGATATTGTCGAATTCCCTTAATCTTAGCGCCGATGTCAGCGGAGAAGCGTATTTCCAGGAAGCCAAGACGAGCCATGCACCGGCTGTAGCCGATATGTCTTTTTTGGAGCAGCTGAATAAAAATATCATTCCGGTCTTCGTCCCGGCAGTGGACAAAGACAATCAATTCGCCGGAGGCATCGCCTTCTCGGTAACACCTGATATTCTGACGGAGATGAGCAAGAACATCCATGTAGCCGAAACCGGTTATGGATATGTGATTTCAGGACAAGGTAATTATTATACCTCTTCGGATCCGGAGCGGATCGGGAAGAACATTGCGGACTATGCCGGAACGCCGGAAATGAAGGAAGCCTACAAGAATATACTGGCAAACGACAAGGGTTCGGAGACCTACAAGGGCGAAGACGGGAAGCAGGTCATCACCTATTTCCGCACGATCCCCAGCACAGACTGGAAGCTGCTGATCAGCGTTCCAAAGAGTGAGATTACAGCCAAAGTAACTTCGGCCCAGACCATCTCTCTGATATTCGTTGTTATAGTTATGCTCGTTGTTATCGGTATTTCCCTATATCTTACCCGCTTGATTGTGAAGCCGATTGTAGCGATCTCCGGTGTAATGAGACGGGTGGCAGAGGGTCATCTGAGTGAACGGGTGGCAGTGCGTTCGGGAGATGAGATTGGCCAGATGAGCCAGAGCATCAATGATATGATCGCAAGCCTGGCCGGAATTGTCGGCAAAATCGATGCCACAGTCGCCCAAGTGGCTGTCTCTGGAGAAGGTGTGCTGAATTATGCCAATCAGACCTCCAATACTTCGGCGGAGATTGAGACGGTTGTCCAGGAAGTAGCAAGGGGCATGGAGGAGCAATTCAGAGGTTCGGAGCAGGCGGCAAGAGCCACGGAAGAGATGGCCATCGGACTGCAGAGAATTGCCGAATCCTCGGTCAGTGTATCAGATCAGGCGGAAACGGTCAGTACCGAGGTAGAGAGCGGTTATCTGGAGATTCAGGCTACGCTGGAACAGATGACAGTAATCAGTACTACCGCAGGTAAGACTTCAGAGCTGATCAACAACCTGACCGGTCAATCAGAGCAGATTGGACAGATCGTGGATGTGATCTCAGAAATCTCCAATCAGACGGGGCTTTTATCGCTTAATGCTTCTATTGAAGCTGCCAGAGCAGGCGAGCACGGGCGCGGCTTCGGAGTTGTAGCGAATGAAGTGAAGAAGCTGGCTGAGCGCACAAACGGCGCCATCGTGAACATTGTTGAACTGATCCGCCAGATTCAAGAATCGACCAAGAATGCTGCGGTCTCTATGGAGAAGAGCGTGGTTGAAATCGGCGACGGTATGGGGAAAATGAAAAATGTGGGCGTATCCTTCGACCATATCCGTTCTTCCATCCGCGAGGTTTCCTTGCAGATTCAGGATGTATCTGCCATCAACGAGCAAATGTCGGCCGGGACGGAAGAGATTACGGCTTCGATCTCTGATATGCTGATCATTGCCAGGGAGTCTGCAGAAAGTGCCGAGATGGTTGCAGAAGCTTCAACCGAGCAGCGGAATCTGATGGGGAGGGTTGTAACCTCGGCCGAATCCCTGAATGGGCTGATGTCCGAATTGCGGAGCGAGATTGAGAAGTTCCATTAAAGGCAGGCAGAAATAAAATAACACCCCTCTGCCGCACGGATTACCGTGTGTGAAGCAGAGGGGTGTTTGCTGTTTAAATAAACGATCCGCAGACGCGGGTTAGGTTTACAGCTTTTCTTCCAGCTGCAGACTCTCAATTCCGCCGCGGATAATCCTGCATGAGGCTGCGAATTTCGCCATTTCAGCATCGCTGAGGTTCAGCTCCAGCAGTTCCTGGATACCGCCGCTGCCAATAATGGCCGGTGCACCTGCGCATACGCCGCTTTGCCCGTACTCGCCGTCCAGAATCGCCGAAACGGCGATAATTTTGTGCTCATCATTCAGAATGGAGCGCGTGATGTAGGCCAGTGCACTGCCGATCCCGAAATGCGTGGAGCCTTTGCGGGTGAAGATCTCCCAGCCGGCATCCTTCGTCTTGCGGGCGATATCCTCAAGGTCCAGGCTGCTGAAACGCTCGCGGTGCTGTTCCATGATCTGCAGAATCGGCTTGCCGCCGATCGTTACATGGGACCAGGCCACGAACTGGGATTCCCCGTGCTCGCCGAGTGCGTAACCGTTGACGCTGCGCGGGTCGATGGTGAATACCTCGGACAGCAGCGTCTTCAGGCGGGAAGAATCAATCGAGGTGCCGGTGCCGATGATCCGGTGCCGCGGCAGGCCGGATATTTTCCATACCATATAGGTGACAATATCAACGGGGTTCGCGGCTACGACAAAGATACCGTCGAAACCTCCGGCCATAATTTCAGTAACAATCTCCCTGGTAATGACAGCGGCGGCATCCAGCACATCCAGCCGGGTCTGCCCCGGTTTGGGATTGGCGCCTGCCGTCAGAATGACGACATCCATCCCGGCGCAATCGCTGGAGGTGCCTGCGTACACCTTAGTGCGTGTTCCGGTGAAATCCATGCAGTGCGAGAGGTCAAGCGCTTGTGCCATGGCACGGTCGTAGGTGCGGTCGATCATCATGATCTCATCGCAGATGGCCTGATTAACCATGGAGTAGGCGCAGCTGGAACCTACCATGCCAGAGCCGACGATTGCCACTTTTCTCGATTTACTTTTCAATTGCCTTGTCCCCACTCTCTAAAAGTATGCTTTTATTCTAACTGATCTTATCGGAAGTTACCTGACATGGAGTTGAAAAAGACATGCATCGCCTGCCTGTTTTTCGTCACAATTGACATCGTAGGTTAGAAATATGCCGGCTCAGCCTTATACTGCTTCACTGCTATAATTATTATGTGATCCGTGCTGTTAAGAACCATGCAGTTAGCCCGGCGCCTATTAAATATGAAAGGGGATGTCCCAAGCAGTCATGATCATGGCTGTTTGGGACACCCCCTGTTTGTGAATATAAGGATGTATAAGTGTCATTCCACGAATCATCCTTATACTTCCCGCTGAAACGTGACCGCTCTTTGAACAAGACGGCAAAGCCGTTTCCACCCTGCTGTCCAGGATGTATGTATCTTACCCTCTGGGCTGTGGTATTTGGGCCTCTGCAGGCAGCATCCGGGTGTAATGCTTATACATGAACACTCTCCAGTGGAGAATCATGCCAAAGGCCAGGATAAAGAATAATCCGCCGGATTGCGGGACAGATACATATTGATTGATAAACTCATGGAGAAGGGTGCGGATCAGCAGCAGTCCAAGCAGAATGAAGGCGAAGCTCTTGGAGCGCTGGGCATAAATCTGTCCTTCCCGTTCCTCGAACCGGGTGCTGCGTATTAGCGGATAGGCGAAGATAAACCAGCCGACCAGGAAAGCTGCAACAGCCCACCACCAGGGAAATCTGACTTCCGGGACTACAAACATGGCGAATCCGGTGGACATGCCAAGCGGCGGAATCCATATTTTGCGGACGGTTACCGGACGGGCACTAGCCTTCAGGCGGATAAAAATAACCATCAGCGCCATGAACACGGCTCCCAGCGTGGAGCCCACATGCAGAAGTGAGGGGTTGATATTGCCCATGATTCACTTTCCTCTCTGTGATTTGGGTCACTTATTTCTTCATTATAGCAGAAAAAAGATCCAATTCAGAATGGATCACCGGCCGTGGTGAAGGCGGCCCTTGGATGGTCCACACAGCAAACCCGCCAGGGTTAACCCTGGCGGGTTTGCTTGATAAGTGTATTTCAGCAGCTTCAGCTATGAATGCTGCCATAGGGCTTAAGAACGGCTACGTCCGCCAACCGAACGCAGGATCAGGCTGACGATGAAGATCAGAACTACGGCACCAATCAATGAAGGGAAGACATAGTAGTCGCTGATCTTAGGTCCCCAGCTTCCCAGCAGCATGCCGCCGAGCCATGAACCCAGAATACCGGCGATAATGTTGCCGATAATGCCACCCGGAATATCTCTGCCCATAATCAGGCCAGCCAGCCAACCAATCACGCCACCAACAATCAACATCCATAATAAACTCATTATTCTTCAGCTCCTTTGTGTTTGTTATCTTCGATGGTTACTATTAACCTTCTGCAAGACGTTTAAACCAAGTGTAAAATATTGCTTGCACACTTAGAATTAGTATTCTATTGTATCCATATTTATGCTGTTTAAGCCTGGTAATGTCTTGGGTACATAAACATGTTATAGTAAATTTTGCGGAGATCAGCTGAGTGAAAACACCGCTGTGCAGGTTATATATTTGTACACTATACAATAAAGGAGCCGTTGCCATGCACCAGCCTAATGAAGTGTTGTTCTATATCGGAACCTATAGTAGTGAGAAGGAAGAAGCCATCCTGTTGGGGGCGCTGGATAAGGAAACGGGCGAAATGAGAATTATGGGCGGCACCCGCGGAATTGAGAATCCCTCCTATCTGGCTGTAAATGCAGCGGGAACCGTATTATATGCGGTAAGTGAACAGGATGAAGGCCAGGTGTATGCCTACGCCATTGAACCCGGCAGCAAAGCGCTTCGTCTGCTGGGCAGCAGACCTACCGGAGGCGGTGCGCCGTGTTATGTTTCCGTGGCTCCGCAAGGAGATTACATATTCGTATCTAATTATACGGGAGGAAATGTGAATGTATTCCCGCTGAACAGTGACGGCTCGCTGCAGGATATGTCCTCCCAGATTAAGCATGAAGGTTCAGGAATCCGTGCAGACCGTCAGGATGCGCCCCATCCGCATTCCGTTATTCCCGATAAAACCGGGGATCATGTGCTGGTCTGCGATCTCGGACTGGATCAGATTGTGTTCTACCGCGTGGAGGAGGGCAAGCTGGTCACCCACCGCGAAGTGGATCTGCCTCCGGGCTCCGGGCCGCGCCATCTGGTTGTACATCCTTCACGGCAATGGATCTATCTGGTTAATGAATTGAATAACACGGTTACCGTATTTGCGGATGACGAGCAGCAGGGCAACCTCAAGATCCTGCAGAATGTCAGCTCGCTTCCTGAGCATTATACGGCCGGAAGTGATGATACAGCGGCGGATATTCATGTCTCCCCATGCGGAAGATACCTGTACGTATCGAACCGGGGACATGACAGCATCGCCCTGTTCCATATTGATAATGCGACAGGTCTGCTGGACCCGGAGGATTGGGTCATCTCCGGCGGCCGGACACCGCGGAATTTCGCCATTATCAGCGGTATGCTGCTCGCCGCTAACCAGAACAGCGGCAACATCGTATCCTTCAGGATCGACAGCGAGAGCGGCCGGCTGATTCCTACGGGTAATGAACTGGAGGTTCCGTCTCCGGTCTGTGTAGTGGCTGTTTGATAGAGCGGAATACCCTATTATGATTTGAAATCCTGTACGAAATACAACATTTCCTGCGATATATTGGCCATAATCGGAGATTGTTGTATGAAATGCAGCATTTCCCTTCCGATAAGCAAATTAACGAAACAATTCTTGTATTTCCTGCAACAATCCGCCCGATTACGCCGCCATCTGTGGATCCAAGTTGTAATTCATACAACATTTATGCCTGTAGAGATGCCTATAGAAAGTGGGCTTAAGAATAAGGGTCTCCCTTTTCCGGGTTCACGCCAAAAGAACGCCCCTCTGCCGGCTTGGCAGAGGGGCGTTCTTCGTTTGGGTTATTTATACCCCCGTGTCATAGTGGGGGCGGCAAGCCTATCGTTTGAGCATGCTGTTTAATGCATCCCCAGCTGGTCATCACGCTCATAGAAGCCGATGTCATCCAGCATAATCTTGTCATCTTCCCCTTGCAGGTAGAAGGTGATTTCGGTCAGCTTGTCCGGATCAAGCGCAGGCTCCTCTTCAAGGAACAGCTCAAAGGGCAGCTCGTAGGTCTGGAAGACGGCTTCCGAGCGGTCGCCGAACTTGCCGTCGCTGATCCGCTCCTCCAGCCATGGGCTGATCGTGAATTCGGTCTGGGGCAAGGGCAGAACCTCCATTACCTCATCCAGGGGCAGCCGTGCCGTGACTTCATTGCTGTCGGTCAGCTCCACCTCCACATCGGGGGAGAGGGCAGCCCCAGACGGTGCAGCCGCATCCTCTGCGTCATCAGCGTCGGAATTACGGTTAGCCAAGGAGAAGGCTAAGCCCTCTGCAGCGGAATCGGCAAGATTACGGGTGAGTGATTCACTAAGCTTAATCCTGTAGGATGCCTCAACCGCATCCGCACCGGCATGCGCATCACCAGCTCCAGCCTGGTTCTGAGCGGTGCTGCCGCGCTCCAGCAAAATGCCGTATGAAGGTTTGTTCTTGGACTCGCGGTCCTTGGCCGCTTCTTCGCTCCAGGTGAGGCCTTCAGCTGTGGCAGTGCCGCCCTTCACCGTATTTCTTTTGCGGTCTTCCTCGTAGTTCGCTACCGTAATGTAAGTCCCGCTCTGGAACCGGTTATAATAGGCGGTATCCGGCAGCCACTGCGCGCCGCTGCGGTAATCACGGAACAATTGCTGATATTCCGCCTTCCCGTGCAGCGTAGTCTCCAGAAATGCAGAGACATAGACCTTGGCAATCTGCCGCTGCTCATCTCCATCCATAATATCTGTACGTTTCAGGAACAGCCCCGTCGGCAGCGCCTGGTCAAACAGCCCCCAGTCTGTATTGAACTGGCTGTGATTGGCATCGGCAATGTAGAGCGAGCTTTTGAAAGCCGGAGTGCTGCCGGTGTAGGAAGCACGCATATACTGCCGGTCCCCGTAGAAGTCATGCACATCGCCGTCACGGGCGCCCTGCAGCGTCAGATAGTTCACATCCACCAGACTAGCCTGTTTGCTGTCAATGGCTTTATCCGTAGGAGCCAGCGCAATAACGGAAGTGATATTGAACTGCTTCGTTGCTGCCAGTGCCGGATCACCAGTGAACCAGCGCGAAGCATCCGCAGCCATGGCTACAGCCTGACCGCCGCGGCTATGGCCCAGCAATGCAGTATGGTCATAATCGACCTTCTGATAGAAAGGTGTACCGGATTGCTCCGCGAAGCTTGCAATCTGCTGCAGATGTTTCAGAATCATCCAGGTCCGTACCTGAAAGTCATTATCCGGAATGCCGGACCACGCAGAGTAATTCAGGAAGTTCTCATCCAGCGAGACGGCGATAAATCCCCGGCTGGCCAGCAGTTCCCCGAGATAGGCGTATCCGCCCTCGGAATAATCCTCCATCATATGGTTGCCATGCACCATAAGCACGAGCGGATAAGACCCGTCACCGTCAGGCATCCAGACCCGGGCATTCAGAGGAAGCGCACCGGGATCGAATCCCCAGAACAAGGTACGCAGCGCAGGCCATGATTTGATGTATTCCGTAGCATCCACAGAAGCCGAGAGGAGCGCGGCATCCCCGCCATACTCTGTACGGTGCAGGTCCTGGCTGCTCCCATAGGTGAAGCTGTGGAACGTATAGTCCCCCGGCTGTCCGGGATCGGCAGCCGCCGCAGGAAGAACCTCTCCGTCCGCAGCCAATGTCTTAACCGATGGGGAGGGAGCAGGGCTGCTTCCCGTCCCATAGGCCAGTGCCAAGGGGGTCAGGACAAGAACCGCTGCCAGAAGCCCGCCGGTGAGGGTTCTCCGGGTCCGCAGCAGACCGGCTGCAAGACCTCCCAGTCCCCCGGCCAAAGCTGTGATACCAGCGATGGCTGCTGCAGCCTCAAGCTCCAGATCGGCGTAATACAGAATAAGCAGCACGGCGCTCAGTGCACTGAGCCAAAAGCCCGTGAACAGCCGCGGAATGCGCAGTCCGGTTAATGAGAGCAGCACAGCCAGCAGGTTGCCGGCCAGCGCCATTACAAGGGTTCCCGCGCCGGCAGCCAGTATAATATCCGCTGCGCTCCCAAGCCCTGTAGGAATGCCCATAACCGCTATAGTAAAGGCCAGAATGCATAGAATCCAAGGACCGCAGAGCGCAATCCTCCATAATGCTGTATCATACCGGTACGTTTCTAAGATGCGTCTTCCCATTTCTCTGAGTATGCGCCTGTGCAGGCGTGGTCCCTGCGGTGCGGGTACATACTCCAAATCCATTCCCATAATAGTTTCCCCCGACAATTTGTGGCAAATAGAGGCTGCAGAAATCCGGCAGAACTCATCTCTAGTAATTCAACTTATATCTAGTAATTCGACCTATAAGATGTAGCAATAATATTACTTTAAGACATCAATAACAAGTGGGTCTTACAGGAACGGCCGCCACTTGCTGCCGCCGGGCGGAATAGAGCCATCTTTCATCCAAATTGAAAAAAAGGTTTGACAGCACGGAGAGCATTCAGTATTATGTCTGTATAACCTACTAAATGGGTAGGAATAATCAAATAAGTTCTTACCGTACAGACGGAGGAACGCCTGCTTCAGGCTCGCAGATACGCGTCCATAGGACCGGTTTGACCAGCCACAAGTAGGCTTTCCTGCGTCTTTTTTTGACGGAAATCAAACCAACAAGAAATTCACAATGATAATGCAATTACAAGAACATTAACGGGGGAGTGGTTTGTGATGAAGAAAGGGATCAAGAAGGGGCTTATCGCCGGTTTCACACTATTGTTGACGGCAGGGCTTACTGCTTGCGGCAACAACAATGCAGGTAATAGTGCGGGCGCGGCAACAGAGGCTCCTGCGGCAACAGAGACGGCTGCGAATACGGCGGCTACACCGGAGGCAACGAAAGCTCCAGCCAAAGATCCGGTCGAACTGCTGAATGTGTCCTACGACCCTACACGTGAACTATATGAGAATTATAACAAGGCATTCGCCGCTTACTGGGAGCAGGAGACAGGCCAGAAGGTTACGATCAAGCAATCGCATGGCGGATCAGGCAAGCAGAGCCGTGCTGTACTCGACGGTCTGGAAGCAGATGTAGTTACGCTGGCGCTCGGATATGACATTGATGCTCTTCAGGAAACGGGTCTTATCAGCGCGGACTGGCAAAGTAAATATGAGCATAACAGCTCCCCGTATACTTCCACCATCGTATTCCTTGTGCGTAAAGGCAACCCGAAAGGCATCAAGGACTGGCCGGATCTGCTGAAGGACGATGTAGAAGTGATTACCCCGAACCCTAAGACTTCCGGCGGTGCGCGCTGGAACTACCTGGCAGCCTGGGGGTATGCGCTTGACCAGAATAATAACGATGAAGCCAAAGCCCAGGAGTTCGTACAGAAGCTGTTCAAAAATGTACCCGTACTGGACACCGGGGCGCGCGGCTCCACAACTACCTTCGTTGAACGCGGAATCGGTGATGTGCTGATCGCCTGGGAGAATGAAGCCTACCTGTCCATCAAGGAGCTGGGCCCGGATAAATTCGAGATTGTAAATCCGTCGGAGAGCATTTTGGCCGAGCCGCCGGTAGCCGTGGTGGATAAGATTGTTGACAAGAGAGGCACCCGTGAGGTCGCAGAAGCTTATCTGAAATACCTTTACACCGAAGAAGGCCAGAAAATCGCCGCCGAGAACTATTACCGTCCGACCCTGGACAGCGTGAAGGAACAGTACAAGGACCAATTCCCTGAGATCAAGCTGTTCACACTGGCGGACAAATTCGGAACCTGGAAGGAAACCCAGGAGAAGCACTTTAATGATGGCGGAATCTTCGACAAAATCTACGTGCCGGGCAGCTGATAGAAAGCTCCGGGATGGAGTTAAGCAGAACAGGTAAGGCGAATTTTGCAGGCGGGGTCCCGCCCGGTTGCTGATCGGCCAACGAGCCGAAGGCAGGAAAGGATGAATGGGCAAATGAATGTCACCACTAAAGCTGCTGCGGGGGCTGTGTCACGGCGCAGACTTCTGCCGGGTTTCGGAATTACGATGGGGTTCAGCGTATTGTATCTGAGTCTTGTCGTTCTGCTTCCGCTGTCAGCGCTGCTCTTCAATTCGACGGGACTCAGCTGGGCTAAGTTCTGGGATGTGGCTACGGATACCCGTGTCCTGGCCTCTTTTCGGGTCAGTCTGAGTACAGCGGCAGCTGCGGCCCTGATCGATGCTGTTCTGGGGCTGCTGCTGGCCTGGGTGCTAGTACGCTATGAATTTCCGGGCAAAAGGCTATTCGACGCCCTGATCGATCTGCCGTTCGCGCTCCCTACAGCTGTGGCGGGTGTGTCACTGACCGCACTTTATTCCCAGAACGGCTGGATCGGCTCCCTGCTGGAGCCGCTGGGCTTCCGGGTAGCCTTCACGCCGCTGGGCATTACGCTGGCGCTGATGTTTATCGGCATTCCCTTTGTGGTCCGCACGGTTCAGCCCGTGCTGGAGGATCTGGACAGGGATATGGAAGAGGCATCGGCCACGCTGGGAGCGGGACGCTGGCGGACCTTCGTGCGGATTGTTATGCCGGAGCTGTTCCCGCCGCTGCTTACGGGCTTTGCATTGGCTTTTGCCCGGGGCATCGGCGAATACGGCTCCGTTGTATTTATCTCCGGCAATATGCCGATGCGTACGGAGATTGCTCCGCTGCTCATCATGTCCAAGCTGGAGCAGTTCGATTATGCCGGAGCAACAGCGGTGGCGCTGCTGCTGCTGCTAATCTCCTTCCTGATGCTGCTGGTCATCAACAGCCTCCAGCACTGGGCGCGGAAGAGCTCGCGTTAAAGAAAGACGCTCTAAAACTTAAGCGGGTGCCCGTCATTCCAATTCTCCTGATCCTTACGGACTGTAGTGCCGTTATTTCCCGAATAGGACACTATTTGCGGGGCTAACGGACCGTAAAGCACTTATTACTTCTCCGGCAGGTACATTTGGGGCGAATGTCCGGAGATAAAGGCCCTGGAGTCCGCTAGATTACGAAAAAATGATTCCCAGTAGAAATAAGAGCTCCTCTGTCCGTTACACAGGGGGAGACTCTTCCGGAACTAAATCAGGGAGCCTTGCAAAACTTAAGGGAATGCTTCCAAAGCGAGTTTTATTACGATGTTTATCGAGAGGTGGAGCTCCATAAAACTTAAGCGAATGCTTTCGAAGTTAGTTTTGTACGAAGCAAATTCAAGATGCCTAAGCTAACAAAACTTAAGCGAATGCTTCCGAAGCGAGTTTTATTGCGATGTTTATCGAGGAGCGGAGGCTCCATAAAACTTTAGGAGGAATAAAAATGGCCGGTACGGTTCCCTTACATGTCCCCGCGCCGCGAAAAAGCGTGTCGTCACCCCGGACGACTGAATCCAAAGCGGTGAAATGGGTGCTCATTTCCCTTGCCGGACTTGTATTGCTCTGGCTGATTGCCTTGCCGCTTATTATCGTGCTGGCGGAGTCGTTGAAGCGGGGGCTGGATGTCTACTGGGCTGCACTGACCGACCCGGATGCCGCCTCGGCGCTGAAGCTGACCCTGCTGGTCGCGGCCATTACCGTTCCGCTGAATACGATCTTTGGTGTAACGGCGGCGTGGGCAGTGACCAAGTTCCGCTTTCGCGGCAAGGGCTTTCTGATTACGCTGATCGATCTGCCGTTTGCCGTATCGCCGGTGATTGGCGGATTGATCTTTATTCTGGTGTTCGGCTCGCACGGCTGGTTCGGTCCTTGGCTGAGCAATCACGATATCAAGATTGTTTTCGCTTTGCCGGGTATTGTGCTGGCTACGCTGTTTATCACCTTCCCTTTTGTGGCGCGCGAGCTGATTCCGCTGATGGAGGAGCAGGGCACACAGGAGGAGGAAGCGGCGATTACGCTCGGTGCGCACGGCTGGCAGATCTTCTGGCGCGTGACGCTGCCCAATATCAAGTGGGGTCTGCTGTACGGCATTATTCTCTGTAATGCACGGGCGATGGGGGAGTTCGGCGCGGTATCCGTGGTATCCGGGCATATCCGGGGAGAGACGAATACCCTGCCGCTTCATGTCGAGATTTTGTATAACGAATATCAATTTTCGGCATCCTTCGCTGTTGCCTCCCTGTTGCTCCTGCTGGCCCTGGTGACGATGATCGTCAAGAGCCTGCTTTTACGTAAAAATGCTCATTGACAGTCCTTGGGGTCCGTGCTAAGTTAATTCATAGTATACAAGGTGGTAATAACGGAATAACGGAATAACGGAATAACGGGATTTAGGCGGAGATACTCCCCTGTCCGGGGAAAGGGAGGCTGGAGAATGGCTAAACCACTGAAAGTGGATGAGGTATGGCTTGCGCGGATAACGGAACTTCTCGACGATATGGAGTTCGGCTCATTGCATATTGTGGTGCATGAAGGTCAAATCGTACAGATGGAGCGCACAGAGCGCAAACGTTTCGAGAACAGCACAGCAAATGCACGTTATAGTGGAGAGACCGGAAGCCGGCGGACCGATTCCCGTTCTGCGGGACGAGGATAGCAATCTGTAGTGCACTGATAAATGATCATACATTTCCGTGAACGGAAAAAAGGGGTATCTCACAAGCCTGGAAATGGCTGAATGAGGTACCCCTTTTGTATGCCGGGACAATTAGTGTAAGCCTTACTTTAGTAGCGTGTGTTGCGCCGTGATCCGCTGATTCCCTCCACCAGCAGTATGACGGCAGTGATGGCATGCATAATCCAGCCGACAAAAGGTATTAAACCGACCACCGAAGTGACGATACCAACTGCGTTACCGATGATAGGTCCGCGTTCTCTCAGCAGAATAATTACAGCTACGGCATGGAGCAGAAAAGCAACCCCCAGCGGTACCCAGGCATTAGCTACGACAAATGCCCCGCCGATGAACGGCAGCGCCAGAAAAGCCTCATAAGCAAAAGTTCCCCATTTGAATAATTTCCCTGTCGGAGACATAATAACTTCACCAACCTTCCAAAGTAGTATTATAAAGATCCTATTCCACAGTTTACCCAAGGATACGGGCTAAGAATAATCCTGTGCCGACAACAGATGCAGAACCGTTTGTATTTCTGAGTAATTGTACGCCGGTGGAGGCCGGACGTTTCATTTTTCCGGATAAGATAGGCGCTGCCTTGCCTCGAAACCTTGCAGTCATATATATTGGTAACAGGTTAACAGGAGTGTCCGCGTGCAGGCGGATAATTATGACAAGAGGGGAGAATGTATGGACAAGACATTGCAGCCGGATATCCGGCATGAGCTGCCCACAGTGGAGCAATACCTGGCCCTGCGGCTGGAAGCCGGGCTTAGTCCCATGAGTGTGGAGGGAGCCGGAATCGGGCTGCCCCGCTCAGCGTTTGCTGTAACCTTGTATGAAGGAGATTTATTGGTTGGAATGGGACGGGTTATCGGGGACGGAGGCTGTTTTTTTCAGGTGACCGATATTGCCGTGAAGCCTTCTTTTCAGGGGCAGGGTCTGGGGAAAATAATTATACGGGAAATCCGCAGGTTTCTGGATACCGTGCCGGACAAGGCGTATATTAGTCTCATTGCTGACGGGGAAGCCTCCAGGCTGTATGCGCAATATGGATTCGCACCGGTCCTGCCGGATTCTCAGGGGATGTTCCTGCGGCGTTCATGATGAATAGAGGATCAGAGCTGCAAACAAATACGAAAGTGAGGCAACAAGAGAATGGATATCGTAGTATTTGGTGCATCGGGTAAGATCGGAAGTGCAATTGTAGAAGAAGCGTTAAAAAGAAAACATGAGGTTACCGCTGCCGTCCGCAAACCGGAGGCCTTCAGTATTCAGCATGACCGGCTTAAGGTTGTTGCAGCCGACCTGCTGGACCCGGCCACGGTAACGGCAGCTCTGCACGGACATGAAGAGGTTATCAGCGCATTCGGACCGGCGCCGGGGCATGAGAATGATCTGCTGCAGGCGGCGGATTCCCTGCTGACAGGGATGCGTGCCGCCGGGCTCCAGCGCCTGATCGTTATTGGCGGGGCAGGCAGCCTGAAGACGGAAACCGGGGAGTGGCTGATGGACACGGCTGATTTCCCGGAGAACTTCCGTCCGCTTGCGTCGGCTCACGCCAATGCCTATGAAATCTACAGAGGGTCAGAGCTGGATTATACGTACCTGAGCCCGCCTGCTGCCATTATCGCCGGACGCCGGACCGGCCAGTTCCGGATTGGTCTGGACCGGCTGATTGTGGACGAGAACGGGCGGAGCAGCATCAGCATCCAGGATTTCGCGGTAGCGGTTATCGATGAGCTGGAGGAAGGCAATTTCAGCAAGACCCGTTTTACAGTGGGGTATTAATAGATGCAGATTAAGCTTGTCAGGAAATAAAGCGGCCTAGAATGCAGGCTTCGTAAGCTTAAAGCCCGTCCTCTTGAACGCTCAGGAGGGCTTTTTGCTGTCATTCCGGGCGCCTTAGCCGGATGAGGATGCGTCAAAGTCTGCAATTTGCCTGATTCTATAGTACTGGGTACAATCGAAGCAACTAAAGGAGGGCTTGGCTATGGATGTGGTAACTGCGCAGGAGATGCGGGCATTCGACCGCGAGACGATTGAGCGGCTGGGAATTCCGGCAATTGCGCTGATGGAGAACGCCGGGCGGGCGATTGCCGAGGAGGTCATCGCATTGTGCCGGCGGTGCGGGGCAGGCGCGGGCGGCGGCACAGGGAGCGCAGATGCAGAGGAGCGAAGCTTCGGGGCAGGAGCCATGGGCGGCGTGGGTGGAGGAAGGCAGAGCTATGGAGCGGGCGTGGTGGGCGGCATAGGGAGCACGGATGCAGAGGAGCGAAGCTTCGGGGCAGGAGCCGTGGGCGGCGGAAGCGG